>NZ_JBEUTW010000153.1:0-4271 GCF_040492675.1 Bacillus sp. AP50 | reverse complement strand
GTATTATATCAAATTTAATATTTAAATTAGATATAGAAAAAACTCGCAACTAAATTGATATATATATCGACTACTATAATGCCAGTACGAAATAGGAGAGGTAAACGATATGGAATTATCTAAGAAAATTAGTCGATTAGTACAGTTAATTCAAAGTGGGGAAAATTTGTCCATTAGTATCGACATTAATTCCGGACTTGCTAGAATTTGTGACATGGATTTTTCTATGGAAGAACAAAACAAAATTATTCATGGTCATATTGATAATACATGGTTAGTCCAATGGTTTAATTACTTGCAAAAGGCAATAAAAAAAGAGTTAGACCAAGGTGAAAATAATAACTTGAAACATGTAGAGTTGCTTGAGGTACAACATTTGCAAGTAAGAGATAACAATGAGGAAAAAAGTCAATTGAATAAAAAGGCTAAGAATGCTTCTGAATCAAATTCTAATAATGAAGCAGATATGAGTAGAAATCTTTATATTGCCGAGCTAGAAAAGAACTATCGTAATATGGAGAATCGGCTTAAAAAAGCAGAAGATTATGTGAAATATTTAGTGAAACAACTAAATGTAAAAAATGTAACGGAGCAAAACTTACAGTATCCATTACATTTTTCTAATAGTAGCAGCAAAATAGAAAATGCAATGAAAGTTAAGAATAAAGAGATTCAAAATGTTATTGATGCAATGAAAGATATTGAGGTACCTTATGGATCGTTTATAAATCATCAAATTAACGAAGTGATTATAATTAAAATTCATAATGATTCAGGGATTAATTATATTGTATCAGGGGACTATGATTCAGCAATTTTAGTGTAGTTAATAAATGAGATTTAGAGGATATGATTTTAAGGTTGGTGATAATTTAATATGCTATTAAATACATTTACAACGGATCAGTGGAAAAAGCATAGAGAAAACCTCGCTAGTAAGTTAAAGGAGATACATATCGAGCATTCCATTAAACGAATGGTAAGATATGATTCCACTTCACTTGGTTTACAAGATTACCATCTTTCTTTGGTATTTGATATTGAAAAAGAACGTCTCTATATTTGCAATAAAGCATCTAAAAGAATGATTGAAAGTACTTCTATAAGACGTTTGCAGGAAATAGAAATGGTTTTAGTAAATTGGTTAAAAGAAATGAAGGAAATTATTAAATAAATTTATATGAGGATTATGTTTAGGTTGAGGAGATATGGATAATAAAAAAGTTAAAATCTATAGATATTATAAGGGTGGAATTTATCTCGTTACTGGTAAGGGAAAACAAACAGGAACTGATGAAGAAATGGTAATTTATGAAGATGCTAAAGGAAATACTTGGATTGAACCTCAGAGTACTTTTATGGCGGATATTGAGGTATGCGGAGTAAAAGTTCCTCGCTTTGAGCATTTAGGTAATTTCTATAAAAGTAATTAAGGAGAGGGTTAATTTGTTAGGCAAGCGAAAATATATGGTTTCTGGTCATGATGCAGAAGGAAAATATGTAGAAAAAGAAGTTTGGGCTAGTTCTGCTCGTAATGCATTAAATATTTCTCAAGAGTGGAATGACGGTAATACATATACGGTAGCTCGTAAGGTTGGATGCGGCTGTGGTGGAAATTAAGTAGACATAAATGTATGCAAATATATAATTATTTTATATTAATATACAGTATAAAGGATTTATTAGCGTTCTTCCTTATAAATACTTTACAGGAGGTAGAAATAAAATGTTCGAAATTAATACAGTTGAAGAATTTAAAGAAAAGATAGTAGAAGGGTTTGTTTTAGTTTATTTTTATACTACTTGGTGTGGCCCCTGTAAAATGATTACACAGGATATTAAGGAATTGTCAAAAGAAATTGACGATATTAAATTTATTCAAGTTAATGCTGATCAATTTTTAGATATCACTAAAT
The DNA here is from genome assembly GCF_040492675.1 of Bacillus sp. AP50. Classification (NCBI taxonomy): domain Bacteria; kingdom Bacillati; phylum Bacillota; class Bacilli; order Caryophanales; family Bacillaceae; genus Bacillus; species Bacillus sp. AP50. The sequence goes on along the minus strand of NZ_JBEUTW010000153.1, from coordinate 2,355 downwards.
TGTGTGAAGTTAGTACGATTCCAACGCTTCTGTTTATGAAAGATGGTAAAAATATTGAAAAGAAAGTTGGATTTACTCCTAAGCAAGAAATTCAGGAGTTTATTGAGGCTAGTAAATTAGCAAGCCAAATGGAGGCTGAAGAGGAAGTATTAGAAAAAGATGCCTTAAATTGAGAAGAAACTTGAAAAGGTAATACCACAAAGGTGTGTCATTTGACACACCTTTTCCTATAATGGGCTTACTATATTTGGTTAGGAGGTTACAATCGATATGCCTAAACTCAAAAGTATTATGAGATATGTTAAAGAAATAGATAAAATGATTAAAGATTTGCGTAAGGGTATGGCACATAGCCATCCATACTCAGTAGATGCTTTACGGCAATATGTAGATGAATTAGAAGCTATACGTGAAGTAATCATGGAATCAGGACTTGAATCTGGTGAAAACTTGGATACATTAATGTATAAAATCAGGGAATGTATAAGGGAGTGCGTGAGACCTTCTTATGCACGAAAACCACAAGTTTTACCTTATCCAAAACAAGATCCATGGGTACCACCTGTTACAGTCACAGGGGTTAATATTATTTTCGTTGTGGATATTTCTGAATCCATGTTTGAAGGAGGGGGACTTGAACCTGGAGGTCGTGTTAGAAACTTATTAGTTGCCACAGCAAATGAAATCGAGCGTTATGCTAAAGCTGCTAAAATCCCATGTAAAGTATCATTAGTAGCCTATGCTGATCCTACAGACAGAGCAGGAAAGAATAGGCCGAACTTTTGGAGAATTCTACTGAATAAAAGTGTAGATGTACAAGGATTAGCACAAGCATTTTCTGATATTAGTACGCTAACATTTAATCGAGGATCGGATTTCCCTGAATCTGGTATGTCTGCAATTTATCATTCGATTGATCAAGTGATAGATAAAAGTGTAATAAATGGTAAACCCGTAGAGAATTCTCTTATTCTTGTATCAGATGATAGACAAAAGTTAGAGGGCAGTAGCGAACCTTCACATCGCCTGTATAAAGAAGTTACATACGATCAGGTTGACGGGAAGCTAAATAGCCTTAAAGTATTCAATCGTTATGCGTTAGTGCCTATGAAAACTATATATACAGTTCTTCCAGGAAGAAAAGGACCTGGGAAAATAGGGCCAGGGAATTGGAATAGTCCTATCATTCCTTTCTTTAGACAGTGTAGAGAGTACTTCCATGTAAGCTCTTTAAAAGATGTAAGCGATTGGATCACTTGGACATTAGATCCTACTAAGGCTCCGAAAAAAAAGTGAGGAGGAAGTGATAATGACAATTAGATTTGGAGATTTGTATGAGGAAATCTTAGCTATTGAAGATGCTATGCAGCGTATGAGAGATGATATAGCTAGTTCAGATTGTTCCTCTATTACAAAATGTCGTTTGGAAATAGAATTAGAGATGCTTGAACAAAAATTATATGAATTAGAACGTACAAATATAGATTTTGAATTATTAAACTTTGTTACAATTATAGAATCTATTGAAAGATGCTTTAATTGTATTGATATTCCAGGTGAATTATCTCATGATATAGCTCCTGTACCATATGATACAGCAAGCAATTGCGGAGGTAAAAAGAGACAATTATCACTTAAAGATATTGAGTTAATTAAAGTATTTGAGATGAGTACTAGAAAGCCCGACAAACGACCAAATGTATTTGAATTTGTTAAGAGTGCAATGCCGTATAAAATCCTTACAATTGCATCAGAGAAGTATATTGTATCGTATGACTCGTTACGTAATGGTATTGCGGTTAAAGGGTTCAATAGGCAAACAGGGGAGTCAGTAACGAACTTTGGAAATATTTCTAGAATTGATGTGAAATTAAATGATTCGGCGCGTCAGAAATATGGCGTAGAATGGGTAACTGCATGTAAGGTTTTATTAACAACACCTACACCAATGGTTAGTATTGCACCGTTATCGTTAGCTATTGATGGTAATCCGAGCACCATGCCTAGGGTTGAATATACAAATGAGGCAGAAGTTGAAATGGTATTTCAATTTTTTGTATAGATAATTAGGAGCTAAAAAGATAAAAAAACGTACAGAAGTGTACGTTTTTTTATTATCTCATTTAATCAAAGTGGCAATTATAATGTTTAATTCATTTTCTATTAAATTCGCCTAAAACGTTGAATTCAGGAAGTTGTTTATTTTCTGTTTAAATTGTTGATGAAATAATCTGTTCAGATCTAAATCCCTATTAGAAAACTTTTTAATTTCCTCAATTGAAAATGTACCACCCCAATATGGAGAGGTATGAATATCCGAATGGAATGTCACTCCTAAATGGGTAGAAGGAATGG
>NZ_JBEUTW010000152.1:0-13509 GCF_040492675.1 Bacillus sp. AP50 | reverse complement strand
TGTGAAGTGATGTTTTTCTGAATTATCAATCAAAAAATGTTAGATATGGCAATTGTGTTGGATACTTAAATATATGACAAAATAGCACAAAATGTAAACGTATTATTCGCTTTTTCGACAGTTTTTTATTTAAATTCCCGCAAAAGATGATAAAATTTAGTATATAATAAAAGAAAATAGCGATTTGTATAGTATGTTGCCTTTGTTGGTAAGTTAAATGAGTCGTTCTTTCGTATTATTTCATTCTCTAAGCGTGAAATATGTGTTTAGAGGAAGGGATACATTCAACATAATTAATTGGAAAAAGAGTAGGTGCAACAATGTTTAAACACGTAACAGTGCTTTTAAAGGAAACAGTAGACGGCTTAGATATAAAGCCAGATGGTACATATGTAGATTGTACACTGGGGGGAGGAGGACATAGTTCTTATTTATTATCCCAATTAACTGAAGGTGGAAAATTAATAGCGTTTGATCAAGATGAGATAGCGATTCAAAACGCGAAAGAAAAGTTCTCTTCATACGGTGAACAGTTTATAACAGTAAAGAGTAACTTCCGTTATTTAGCTGAAAAACTGCAGGAAATAGGTATAACAGAAGTAGATGGTATTTTATTTGATTTAGGTGTTTCATCCCCACAATTAGATACACCAGAACGAGGCTTTAGTTATCATCATGATGCACCGCTAGATATGCGGATGGATCAAGATGCCCCATTAACAGCGTATGATGTTGTAAATAGCTGGTCATATGAACAACTTGTAAGGATTTTCTTCCAATACGGTGAAGAGAAATTTTCAAAACAAATTGCAAGAAAAATTGAAGCTTATCGTGAGAATAAAGCTATTGAAACGACAGGAGAATTAGTAGAGCTAATTAAAGAAGGTATTCCGGCTCCAGCTCGTAGAACGGGTGGGCATCCTGCTAAGCGAGTGTTTCAGGCAATTCGTATAGCTGTAAATGATGAATTAAAAGTATTTGAAGAAGCATTGGAATCTGCTATTGAGATGGTTAAGCCAGGTGGAAGAGTTAGTGTTATAACATTCCATTCATTAGAAGATCGTATTTGTAAAACAACGTTTAAGCGAAATAGTACAACGCCACAATTGCCGCCAGGATTACCGATTATTCCTGATGAATTTAAGCCGAAATTAAAGCTTATTACAAGAAAACCGATTTTACCTTCTGATATAGAGCTAGAAGAAAATAATCGTGCGCGTTCTGCGAAGTTGAGAATCGCTGAAAAACGATAAAAGGGAGAGAGAGGTATGACTAATTTAGCTGTAAAGTACAAACAACAAGCGCAAGAAGAGGTGCAAATTCAAACGCCCCCACAGCAGATGGCTAAGCCGAAGGTTAAAGCGAAAATTACAAGAATCGAAAAACTGTTGTATGTAGCGTTTATTGGCTTTTTATTGTATGCCTGTGTCGCGTTTATTGGAAATAAAGCAGGCCTTTATCAAGTTAATGTAGAAGCAGCGACGATAGAAGAAAAAATTGTACAGCAGCAAAAAGAAAATCAAGAATTACAAGCTGAAGTAGAGAAGTTAAGTCGCTATGAACGAATCGCTGAAGTTGCAAAAAAACACGGGCTAGAAATTAATGCGAATAATGTGAAAGGCCTCAAATAAGGCAATAGGTGTGAAGGAACGATGAAGAAGAATATGACTAAATTTCATACCAATAAGGGAGCAGGTTATTTTATGATATTTTTCCTCCTGCTCTTTTTGCTGTTATTAGCCCGATTTTTTTACATACAATCAACAGGAACAGTTCATAATCAGGATTTAGATGCACTTGCTAAACAAAAGCATAGTAAAAAAGGAGTTCTTGAAGCGAACAGAGGAACCATTTATGATCAAAACGGTCATGTGTTAGCGCAAGACGCAAACTCTTACAAAATGGTAGCTGCACTAAAAGGTGCTAACTCAGTTGAGAATAAAGAAGATACTGCAAAGAAAATTGCAGGAGTACTTGGAAAAGGCGAAGAGGATATTTTAGCTTCTTTAAATAAGGAAGGTAGAAGTCAAGTCGAATTTGGAACGTTAGGCAAGGATTTGACGAAAGAAAAGAAGGAACAAATAGAAGCGTTGAAGTTGCCGGGAATATCTTTTATTACAGAAAATGCAAGGGTGTATCCAAACGGTGATTTTGCATCTTACGTTATAGGTCATGCAAAACCAAATGAGAATGGAACCTCGGTAGGTCAATTTGGCATAGAGAAAAGCTTGGATAAATACTTAAGTGCCTCGAACGGAGAAGTAGCATATACAGGTGATCGTAAAGGTGTGTCCCTTGATGGGGGAAAAGTTAATGTAAAGGCACCTAAAAATGGAGATAACGCTTATTTAACAATCGATCAACGTGTCCAAAGTTATTTAGAAGACGCGATGAAAGCAGCAAGTAAGCAATATGAGCCAGAAAGTTTAATAGGGATTGTTGCAGATCCGAAAACTGGGAAAATATTAGCGATGTCTACTAAACCTAGTTATGACCCTAATGATCGTCAAATTAAATATTTCTTCAATGACGCAATTGCCAATGCATTTGAACCTGGATCAACAATGAAAATTTTCACGTTAGCGGCAGCTATTAATGAAGGTGTGTACAAAGGCCAAGATTATTATCAGTCCGGGACATATCAAGTCGGAAATAGGAAAATAAAAGATCATAACGGTGGTGCTGGTTGGGGCTCTATCACGTTTGATGAAGGGGTAGAGCGTTCTTCAAACGTAGCGTTTGCAATTTTAGGAGATCAAAAACTTGGTCCAGAACGTTTCCGAAAATATATTCATAGTTTTGGATTAGATGAAAAAACGAACATTGATTTATCAGGTGAAGGATCGAATACAATTTTATTTGATCAGCAAATACAACAAGTGACAACAGCTTTTGGACAAGGTTCCACTGTAACACCAATTCAGCTTGTACAAGCTGCAACGGCCATTGCAAATGATGGGAAAATGATGAAACCTTATGCAATTGATAAAATTGTAGATCCGATAACAGACAAAGTAAAATTAGAACATAAGCCAGAAGAAGTAGGAAAACCTGTTACAAAGGAAACAGCGGCGCAAGTAAGACAATTATTAGAACGTGTTGTTACATCTCCGAAAGGTACAGGGACAGCTTATAAAATTGATGGATATTCAGTTGGTGGTAAAACAGGTACAGCGCAAATTCCGGATGGAAAAGGCGGCTATATGACAGGGAGACAGAATTATATATTCTCATTCTTAGGTATGGCACCAATGGACGATCCACAACTTGTTGTGTATGTAGCTGTTAAACAGCCTAAATTAAAAGATGATGAGAACGGTGCACAACCGTTAGCTGATATTTTTAAATATGTAACAAAAAATAGTTTAGAGTATTTAAAGATTAAGCCAAATGAAGTTAAAGATCCGAAAAAACATCTGAAAGAACAACAAACTACTGTTCCGGATGTAAATGGTAAAACGATGGCTGAAGCGGGGAAAGCGATTGATAAAGCAAAACTTCGTCCAATCGTACTAGGTGAAGGGAAAGTACAGCAACAAGTACCGAAAGCGACTGAACAAACATTAAAAGGCGACCGAGTCTTCTTGGTAGGAGATAAGCCTACAATGCCAAATATACAAGGATGGGCACTGCGTGATGTTATGAATTTAGCGAAGACATTACAGCTTAACTTGAAACCTTCTGGTACAGGATACGTAACAGAACAAAGTGTGGCGGAAGGAACATTATTACAACCTGGTACAGAATTAGGTGTCACACTCGTACCGCCACTCGAACCACAGCAAGAAGCAGAAAAGCCGTAATGGTAAAAGAGAATAAGTTCTAATTAAATAAGTACAAGCATATATTGGAACAAGCTAGGCGTAAGGGAGGCTTGTTCCAATATGCGTGTATCAAATGTAACAGTTAGAAAACGACTTATTTTTATACTTATATCAGGTATACTTATTTTCACGATTATCGATATTCGTCTTGGATATGTGCAATTTTTTCTTGGGAATATGTTAACGGATCGTGCGAAAGATTCATGGAGTCGTAATATTACTTTTGAACCCGAACGTGGGAAAATTTTAGACCGAAATGGTGTGGAACTTGCCACGAATAAAAGTGCTCCAACTGTCTTTGTTGTACCGAGGCAAATTGAAAAACCAGCGGAGACTGCAGAGAAGTTAGCTGCAGTATTAGGTGTGGAAAAAGATGAGATTTATAAAAGGATTACAAAAAAAGAATCGATTGTAAGGTTAGATAAAGGCGGAAGGAAAATATCACATGACAAAGCGAAAGAAGTACGAGGATTAAGTCTGAAGGGCGTGTATATCGCAGAGGATTCTATCCGGTACTATCCGTTTGGAAACTTTTTATCACATGTATTAGGTTTTGCGGGTAGCGATAACCAAGGTCTTATGGGACTAGAAAAATATTATGATAAAGAGCTAAATGGGGACAAAGGTCATGTGCGTTTTTTTGCAGATGCGAAAGGACAAAGGATGCCTAATGTTGGTGATGATTTCAAAAAGCCAGAAGCCGGTTTAAATTTAGGATTAACAATCGATGCGCGTATTACAAGGATTATGGAAAGAGAAATGAATATTGCGGAGTCAACTTATAATCCTGACGGTATGATTGCGATTGCAATGAACCCTAAAAATGGTGAAGTTTTAGGGATGTCTAGTCGACCGAGTTTTGACCCAGCGGATTTTCAAAGTGTCTCTCCAGAAGTGTATAACAGAAATCTACCTGTATGGAGTACGTATGAGCCTGGTTCAACATTTAAGATCATTACATTAGCTGCAGCATTGAATGAAAATTTAGTAGACTTAGAGAAGGATACGTTTTATGATGATGGAGCAGCTGAAGTAGGTGGAGCTAGATTGAAATGCTGGAAAGCAGGAGGTCATGGCAGTCAAACGTTTTTAGAAGTCGTTCAAAACTCATGTAACCCGGGATTTATTGAACTTGGTGATCGCCTTGGTAAAGACCGATTATTTAAATACATTCGTAATTTTGGTTTTGGGCAGAAGACTGGAATTGACTTGCAAGGTGAAGGCAGTGGGATTTTATTTAATTTAGATAAAGTTGGTCCAGTAGAGCAAGCAACAACTTCATTCGGCCAAGGAGTTTCTGTTACGCCGATTCAACAAGTAGCAGCTGTAGCGGCGGCTGTAAATGGTGGAACATTGTATCAGCCGTATATAGCTAAGGAGTTTATTGATCCGAAAAATAATCAAGTTGTTAGTAAAAAGACACCTGTTGAGAAAAGAAAAGTTATTTCCAAGGAAACTTCAGAAAAAGTTCGTTATGCATTAGAGAATGTTGTAGCGAAAGGTTCTGGTAAAGGTGCTTATATTGATGGATATCGCGTAGGTGGAAAAACGGGTACTGCTCAAAAGGTGAAGGATGGTAAATATTTAGAGAATAATTATATAGTATCTTTTATCGGATTTGCTCCAGCGGATGATCCAGAGATTGTTGTGTATGTAGCTGTTGATAATCCAAAAGGGGTTACACAGTTTGGTGGAGTGGTAGCAGCTCCGATTGTCGGGAATATCCTTCGAGATGCGCTTCCTGTTATGGGAGTGAAACCGAGAAAAGAACAAGTTGAGAAAGAATATAAATGGGGCGATACACCAACTGTGGAAGTTCCGAATTTAATTGGAATGAAAAAGAAAGACTTACAAACACAACTCGTCGATTTGAAGCTTGATATAAGTGGAGATGGAGAGAAAGTAATTAAACAATCACCAGAAGCGGGAGCTAAAGTAAAAGAAGGCTCAAAAATTAGAATTTACTTCGGGAATTAAAGGTAACGTAGTACGTTTTATGGTACAATTGGTGGAAGTGAGTTCTTTATAGAACAGTTACTTAATTTGAGACAGTAAGTGTCTCATTCATAAATAGGTCAGTAGCACTTACCTCCTTATATAGGAGGTAATGTGTTGCTTACTGAAAAAAGATAAATAAACAATGTAGAGAGGGTTTAGTGAAATGAAGTTGCATACACTTGTATCATGTTTGCATGATTTTCCAGTTGTTCCAAAAGAAAATCCAGAAATCACATCTATAGAAGCTGATTCACGTAAAGTGAAAGAGGGAAGCTTATTTGTATGTATGAAAGGATATACGGTTGATAGCCATGATTTTGCTAAGCAAGCAGCGGCACAAGGAGCGGCTGCTATTGTTGCGGAAAGACCAATTGATGTTGACGTTCCAGTTGTACTTGTGAAAAATACTTTTCGTTCGTTAGCGGTTTTAGCTGATTATTTTTATGGTCAACCGACACACAAGTTACATTTAATCGGAATTACAGGTACAAATGGAAAGACAACAACATCGCATATTATGGATGAGATTATGCGAGCACATGGTCATAAAACAGGGCTAATTGGAACGATTAATATGAAAATCGGTGATGAAACATTTGAGGTGAAAAATACAACACCAGATGCACTAACACTTCAACAGACGTTTTCAAAAATGGTTGAACAAGGTGTGGACAGCACGGTAATGGAAGTTTCGTCACATGCGTTAGATCTTGGTCGTGTACACGGATGTGATTACGATGTAGCGGTGTTTACGAATTTAACACAAGATCATTTAGACTATCATAAAACGATGGAAGAATATAAACATGCAAAAGGGTTACTATTTGCACAGCTTGGCAATAGTTATAATCATAATCGTGAAAAGTACGCTGTGCTGAATAGCGATGATAATGTAACAGAAGAGTATATGAGAAGTACTGCAGCAACAGTTGTAACATATGGTATTGATACAACAAGTGACATTATGGCAAAAAATATCGTTATGACGAGTGGCGGGACTACATTTACGCTTGTCACACCATATGAAAGTGTAAATGTTACGATGAGATTAATAGGTAAATTTAATGTATATAACGTACTTGCAGCAACAGCAGCAGGACTTGTTTCGGGTGTGAAATTAGAAACAATCATTGCTGTTATAAAAGAACTAGCTGGGGTTCCAGGGCGTTTTGAAGTTGTTGATGGAGGACAAAATTATACAGTTATTGTTGATTACGCACATACGCCGGATAGTTTAGAAAATGTATTAAAAACTGCAAAACAATTTGCAAAAGGTGATGTGTATTGTATCGTTGGTTGTGGCGGCGATAGGGACCGAACGAAGAGACCGATAATGGCAAGTGTTGCAACAAAATATGCAACTCATGCAATTTACACATCAGATAATCCAAGAAGTGAAGATCCAGCGGCTATTTTAGATGATATGGTACATGGTGCAAGTGGGAAAAATTATGAAGTGATTATTGATAGAAAAGAAGCGATACACCATGCAATCACTAAAGCGAAAGCAGATGATATCATTATTATTGCTGGTAAGGGTCATGAAACGTATCAAATTATTGGTAAAGAAGTTCATCATTTTGATGATCGTGAAGTTGCTAAAGAAGCAATTAAAGGGCGTTTAAGCAACGAAGAGTAACAACGTGAGAGGAGGACTACATGTGCTTGAGCAAGGTTTATTAGTAACGGCTGGGGTAGCATTCTTAATTTCTGTTGCCCTTTCGCCATTGTTTATTCCATTTTTAAGAAAATTAAAGTTCGGACAGAGTATTCGTGATGAGGGACCAAAGTCACATCAAAAAAAATCAGGGACACCGACAATGGGTGGTATCGTCATATACGTATCTATGATGGTAACTTCACTTATTATGGCGATTAAGTTTAATTATTTAGGTGCAGAGGTTTCGTTATTACTATTAGTGACGTTTGGTTACGGCTTGATTGGATTTTTAGATGACTACATAAAGGTAGTTAAGAAGAGAAATCTTGGTTTAACATCAAAACAAAAATTAGTAGGTCAGCTTGTTATTGCTATTGCATTCTTTTTAATTGGAAAAGGGCAAGCGTTCCACACATACATCATGATTCCGGGAACGGATGTTAAGTTTGAATTAGGTTGGGCGTATTTCGTACTTGTACTATTTATGCTTATTGGTGGATCAAATGCAGTTAACTTAACTGACGGTTTAGATGGTTTATTATCAGGAACAGCTGCTATTGCATTTGGAGCATTTAGTATTATTGCTGTGGCACAAGAGCAATTTGGAGTGGCGATATTCTGTATGGCAGTTGTAGGAGCTGTACTTGGATTTTTAGTATTCAATGCGAATCCAGCAAAAGTGTTTATGGGAGATACAGGTTCATTAGCTTTAGGTGGAGCCATTGCAGCTGTAGCGATTTTATTAAAACAAGAATTGCTACTTGTAATTATCGGCGGAGTATTCGTAATGGAAACTTTATCGGTTATCATTCAGGTCATTTCATTTAAAACAACAGGAAAACGTGTCTTTAAAATGAGTCCATTACACCATCATTATGAATTATGTGGTTGGTCAGAGTGGCGTGTTGTTGTGACGTTTTGGTCTGCAGGATTTTTATTAGCTGTGTTAGGAATTTATATCGGGGTGTGGATGTAATTGAAAACTGTAACTGAATTTCAAAATAAGAATATTCTTGTATTAGGCATTGCAAAAAGTGGTTATGCAGCAGCTACATTGTTACAAAAGTTAGGGGCAAATGTTATTGTAAATGACGGAAAGCCTTTAGCAGAGAATGTACTTGCTGCAGAATTACAAGCAAAAGGAATGGACGTTGTATGCGGTGGTCATCCTTTAGAATTATTAGAGAGAAATATTTCTCTTGTAGTAAAAAATCCAGGAATCCCGTATTCTAATCCAATATTAGTTGCTGCGAAAGAAAAGCAAATTCCGATTGTTACGGAAGTTGAATTAGCATATCGTATTTCAGAAGCACCATTTGTTGGGATTACGGGGTCTAACGGTAAAACGACGACGACAATGCTGACATTTGAAATGCTAAAAGAAGGACAAAAGCATCCTGTAATTGCAGGGAACATTGGCACTGTAGCGTGTGAAGTAGCACAGGATGCAAAAGAAAATGAAGTTGTAGTTACAGAACTTTCATCATTTCAATTGATGGGAGTAGAATTGTTCCAACCTAAAATTGCTGCGTTTTTAAATTTATTTGAGGCCCACTTAGATTATCATGGGACGAAGAAAGAATATGGTTTAGCGAAAGCAAATATTTTTAAAAACCAAACAGAAAATGATTATAGTGTAATAAATGCGGATGATGCAGATGTGATGGCTTTGTCTGCGTATTCTAAAGGTCAAAAAATCCTGTTTTCGACAACGAAAGAAATTGAAGATGGCGCGTGTATAAAAGATAACGCTCTTTATTTCAAAGGTGAAAAAGTTGTTGAAGTAAGCGATATCGTTTTACCTGGTCAACATAATTTAGAAAATATTTTAGCTGCGATGAGTATTGCGAAATTATTAGGTACTTCTAATGAAGCAATTACGGTCGTGTTAAAACGTTTTACGGGTGTAAAACATCGTTTAGAATATGTAACAACGATTAACAACCGTAAGTTTTATAACGATTCAAAAGCAACGAATATGTTAGCGACTGAGAAAGCACTATCTGCGTTTACACAACCGATTGTGTTACTAGCAGGTGGGCTTGATCGCGGAAATGAATTCGATGATTTAATTCCGTATTTCAAAAATGTAAAAGCGATTGTAACATTTGGACAAACAGCTCCTAAACTAGTAAGAGCGGCAGAAAAAGCGGGATTAGATATAATTGAAAGTGTCGATACTTTAGATGAAGCAGTGGTGAAAGCTTATGCTCATTCTAAAGATGGCGATGTCGTTCTTCTTTCTCCAGCGTGTGCAAGCTGGGATCAATTTAAAACATTTGAAGAAAGAGGAGACATTTTTATACAAGCTGTGCATAAACTTATATAAAGTAAATCAAAACATCAGTAGGCTAACACCTACTGATGTTTTGTTACATAGGGCAAAAGTTTCTGCCTAAAGAGGTGGTGTTTGTGGGTAATGAAGAAAACGCCTGATTTTATTCTCATCATCGTAACACTTTCATTGTTGACAATCGGAATGATTATGGTTTATAGTGCGAGTGCAGTTTGGGCCTCTTATAAAATGGGGGACTCATTCTTTTTTGCAAAAAGACAATTACTGTTTGCGGGTCTTGGTGTAGTAGCTATGTTTTTTATTATGAAAATTGATTATTGGGTGTGGCGTACGTATTCAAAATTGATTTTGCTAGTTTGCTTCATTCTTCTTATTCTCGTTCTTATTCCTGGAGTAGGTCTTGTTCGAGGAGGAGCACGAAGTTGGATTGGAATCGGAGCATTTTCGATTCAACCGTCAGAATTTATGAAGTTTGCGATGATTATTTTCTTGGCAAAGTTTTTAGCAGAACGGCAAAAATTGATTACATCTTTTAAACGTGGTTTATTACCGGCCCTTAGTTTTGTGTTTCTTGCTTTTGGGATGATTATGTTACAGCCAGACCTTGGGACAGGAACGGTAATGGTTGGGACATGTATCATTATGATATTCATTTCGGGAGCGAGGGTCTTTCACTTTGCAATGTTTGGTTTGATTGGTGTAGCAGGATTTGTAGGGTTAATTGCATCAGCACCGTATCGAATGAAACGCATTACATCATATTTAGATCCGTGGTCAGATCCGCTCGGAAGTGGATTTCAAATTATCCAATCATTACTTGCAATTGGACCTGGTGGATTATTTGGGCTTGGACTTGGACAAAGTAGACAAAAATTTCTTTATTTACCTGAACCGCAAACTGACTTTATATTTGCGATCTTATCCGAGGAATTAGGTTTTATTGGTGGTTCATTTGTGTTATTATTATTTAGTCTATTATTATGGCGCGGGATTCGTATCGCATTAGGAGCGCCAGATTTATATGGTACGTTTTTAGCAGTAGGTATTGTGGCGATGATTGCGATTCAAGTAATGATTAATGTTGGTGTTGTAACAGGACTGATGCCTGTTACGGGTATTACCTTGCCGTTTTTAAGTTATGGTGGATCAAGTTTGACATTAATGTTAATGGCAGTAGGTGTATTATTAAATATAAGTCGCCATTCTCGCTACTAAACCCTGTTTATAAGACAGGGTTTTTCGTATGTGTGTAAAAATGCAATATGTATATAGAAATAAATATAATGGAAATAAGAAAAGAGAAGCGGAGGAGTTAGTAGTGCGTGTATTAGTGAGTGGTGGGGGTACTGGTGGTCATATTTATCCAGCTCTTGCTTTAATTAGAGAAATAAAAAAGTTAAATCCAGAAGCAAGATTTTTATATATTGGTACGGAAAATGGACTAGAGAGTACAATCGTTCCAAAAGCAGGTATACCATTTCAATCTATTGTTATAAGTGGATTTAAACGAAAAATATCATTAGATAATGTGAAAACAGTAATGCGTTTTCTAAAAGGTGTACAGGATAGTAAACGATATATTCGTCGTTTTAATCCGGATATTGTAATTGGAACGGGTGGATATGTATGTGGACCAGTTGTATACGCTGCAGCCAAATTAGGTATTCCAACTATTGTACATGAACAAAATAGTGTACCAGGTGTAACGAACAAGTTTTTAAGCCGTTATGTTGATAAAGTTGCTGTTTGTTTTGAAGCAGCTATAGAGCATTTTCCAGAGTCAAAAGTGGTAATGACAGGTAATCCACGAGCATCAGAGGTAATGGATCAAAATGGAATGAAGGGGAAACGTTCAGTTGGGCTTTCTCTTCCTAAAAAGTCTGTACTTATATTTGGTGGAAGTCGTGGGGCTAGACCGATTAACGATGCCTTCGTTGAAGCAATTGAACAGTTTGGGAACAAAAGCTACGAAATACTATATGTAACGGGTGAAGTACATTATGATAAAGTGATGGAAGCCGTGAAGCAAAAAGGGAACCCAAGCAATGTTATTATTAAGCCGTTCATTCATAATATGCCAGAGGTACTAACTGGTGTAGACCTTGTTGTTTCAAGGGCTGGGGCAACAACACTTGCAGAATTAACAGCGTTAGGAAAACCAAGTGTGTTAATACCGAGTCCATATGTAACAAATAATCATCAGGAAAAGAATGCACGTTCAGTTGTTGATAAAGGAGCGGCAAAAATGTTACTTGAAAAAGATTTAACAGCTGAAACGCTTATTCGTGATATTGATGAGATTTTATTGAATGCACAAACATTACAAAATATGAAGCTAGCGGCTAAGCAACTAGGTATTCCAGATGCAGCAAATAAGCTGTATGAAGTAATGAATAAGCTTGTAAAAAAATAAAGTGAGGCTCTAATCAGTGGGGAGTGATTCTCTCTCGTTGATTATTATCTTTCACTAATCGGATGTTTACTGACATCCTGATTCCGCCTAATTTCTTTGTTATCGCCGAATTTTGATTTAAGAGCTGTACTGCCCGTAAATAGCGGGATAACGTTAGATGAACGCCCTGCATATTATTGTCATAAGGAGACTTAATATGGGGGAGATTGTCTATGGAACAATTAGTAAATGAGCTTATAGAAGCAGACGTTGGTCGTGTTTTAGTTAACGAGCCGTTAGCACGTTATACAACTATGAAAATAGGTGGACCAGCGGACATTTTAATTGTGCCAAAGCATGTAGCCGGTATTGAAAAAACATTACAGTTAGTAAAGCAATACAAAACGAAGTGGACTGTAATTGGTCGCGGTTCAAACCTTCTTGTATCTGATCAAGGCATAGAAGGTGTTGTTATTCGTTTAGGAGAAGGATTAGATCACTTAGAGGTCGAAAAACATAAGGTAAGAGTTGGTAGTGGATATCCTCTTATTAAATTGTCAACTTTACTTAGTCGTCAAGGGTTAGCTGGATTGGAGTTTGCGAGCGGTATTCCAGGAAGTGTCGGTGGTGCAGTATATATGAATGCAGGTGCACATAAATCGGATATATCGAGTGTATTATCGAAGGCTCTCATTCTGTTTGAAGACGGTACAATTGCCTGGTTAACGAATAAAGAACTGGAGTTTTCTTATCGGTCATCTGTATTGCAAACGAAACGTCCTGGTATTGTTTTAGAAGCGGAGTTTCAATTACAGGCGGGAAAACGTGAAGAAATTGTACGTAGCATGCAAAATAATAAAGACTACCGCCGTGAAACGCAACCATGGAATCATCCGTGTGCAGGAAGTATATTTCGGAATCCAATCCCACATTTTGCAGGAGATTTAGTAGAAAAAGCAGGGCTTCGTGGTTATAGGATTGGTGGAGCTCAAATTTCTGAAATGCATGGCAATTTTATTGTTAATACCGGGGGAGCTTCAGCGCAAGATGTATTGTCTTTAATTGAATTAATAAAACATACAATTAAGGATAAATTTGATGTAGATATGCACACAGAAGTAGAAATCATTGGAAGATAACGGTTATTCGTTCCGCTCATTATCATTTATGTTATAATAAGAAGATAAGAACGGCATGAGGAACATGCCGTTCTTTATGTTACATAGGGGGATCGTACATGAATAATAGTAAAGTGATTAAACTACAAGATCGTGTACCAAAATTGAAAAATCAAAAGAAAAAAAACAAAAAAAATGTTAATCATCGATTGATTTTATAC
>NZ_JBEUTW010000151.1:0-4926 GCF_040492675.1 Bacillus sp. AP50 | reverse complement strand
GGGAAAGGCAGTATGGAATTATTAACACCAACGATCACAGCAAAAGATAATGAATTAGAAATTAAAACTAAAGGCATTGATGAAAATAAAGTAACTTTTATTTATGTTGCTAATAAAAAAGTGTTGGAACAAAAACTAAAAAATGGTGAATCCTACAAGCTTAACATTAAAGATATCGAACACGCTCATAGGACAGACTACAAACCAAAAGTTCAACTTTTCCAAACGAAAGATGATAATGATGATGGAGAAATGGTAACCTTCAAACAAGTTAGATATACAGTTAAAAACTGATTTTAAAGTTGTTTCATTATAAATGTAACGAACGAAAATATACTTTTAACAGTAGATAAATGTAGGGGGTGCTAACATGAAAAAACGATGGATTTCTTGGTGGATTGGTAACATATTTTGGATTATCGTTTTTGGAATATGGGCCGCTATTATTTGGCTACGAGATGTTGATGGGGCTGGTGTTATTCAAACACCTGAAATTAAATCAATATCACTTATCGTTTTATTAATTGCGTTTATCATACCGGTATTTTTTCAAATTATATGGCTAATCATTAATTTGAGAATGAGTAAAAAAAATAATTATACGATTTAGTTTTTTTGAATTAATAGATGAATATTTTTCATAAAAAAAGAGAGAAATCTACATCAAAATAGATTCCTCTCTTTTACATTTGGACTTATACTGCACTTTTACTGCAGCACTACTCCTCTTTTTTTACGATGCATGTTCATCTTTCTTTTTCATTAACGCTCTTTTCTTCATCGCCTTCGTTAAATATCCACCTTTAAACGAGCGAATTTCATACGAAGACATAAACGCTTTCGGTGCAATTTCATTAATGATTTCTAAAAGCTCTTTCTCTCTAGAACGCTTTGCAACGATATCTAAGCGATAACGTATAGAATTAATACCTTCGCCTTCAAATACTGTAACACCAAATCCAGAGTGACGTAATTCATCTACTAATTCATTACAACGGTCTAGTAAACTAACTTGATACGTAATATAACCAATTGCTAATTTATTCTCTATATAACCGCCTAATAACAGTCCCGCACTAAAGCCAATGACATAGGCAACGATGTTCATCCAATTTGATAAATCTTGAAACACAATACCTAAACTGACAATGTAAATAGCTCCTTCTAACAATCCAACACCAGCAGCGGATCTTGTTTGATTCTTTACAAGCAAAATCGTACGGATTGTTAAAATTGGAACGTAAATAATTTGTAGCACAAAAATAAGTAGCGCTTGTAACATTGGTATCCACCTCTTTCAAAAAGTCTTTTGTCATAATAACATACATAACCTTTAGAAATCGATGGGTTTTTTAAAAAATTTTTATTATTTTTCATAGTATTGAAAAACACAAAAAAGAAGCGTATTATATTTGTCGTTAATTTGTTTACTTGTATCAAATTACTAAAATAAAAAAGGAACCCGATTAGGTCCCTTTCATCATAGCTCTATGTTTTTCGAAGCATGTTCCCTTTGCTTCTCTTCTTCTTTCACTAACTGCATATTTGCATACGCTAAATTTGCAATCATTAAAAAGTGGCCACCTAAAATACCTGTACCGAATGCCCACATTTCCATCTCATGCTCAATTTCATACATGATGATAGCTCCTAAAATGGCAGCTGCAAATCGGTTTAAAACTCCTAATCCAGGAGCCTTTTCCTTTATTACGATACTTTTTCCGAGTTTCTCCACTCTGCGAGCTAATAACCAAAGGCAATAGGCGCTTACTGCTAATCCAATACCGAACCCTGTCACTTGTTTTCCAAACGGAGTAATCGTCCACATAAGTAGTAAACCACTAAAGATCACATACAATTGTAATCGATATACACGTAAGGCTTCTTGAATCAAAATATCCGCTCCTAAGTTCTCATTTTTTGTACTTTTAGAAGAAAAGCAGCAACTTACACAGTTGCTGCTTTCTCTTCTTCTTGTTCTTGTTCCATCTTACGAATTTCAACACGTTTAATTTGGTAAGCGTCTTTTTCTAACACTTTAAATTCATAACCTTCCGCGTCAACGTGTTGTCCTTCTTCGATTTCATGATTTTGCATCATAATCCATCCACCGATTGTATCCACATCATCTTCTTCGATGTGTAATCCAAATAAATCTTTCACTTCTGAAATAAGCACTTTTCCATCAACAATGATATGTTGCTCGTTCACATGTTGAATTGGCGGTGCCTCATCTTCATCATATTCGTCACGAATTTCGCCGACGATTTCCTCCAAGATATCTTCAAGCGTTACAATTCCGGCTGTTCCTCCGTACTCATCATATAAAACAGCCATCGGAATTCGCTTCTTCTGCATTTGAAGTAATAAATCGTGAATTGGAGTCGTTTCCATCACTTCAATAATCGGACGCATATACGAGCGAATAGATGATAAATCTTTTTGATCCTCGGTCATATATCGAATAAAGAAATCTTTTACGTTGACCATACCGATAATATCATCTTTATCTTCTCCAAAAATCGGATAACGTGTGTATCGCTCATTTTGGATTACTTTCATGTGTTCTTCTACTGAATCTTCCAGGTAGAAACCAACGATTTCTGTTCGCGGTACCATAATCTCTTTTGCAATACGATTATCAAATTCAAAAATGTTATTTACATACTTGTATTCAGCTTGATTAATTTCGCCACTTTCATAGCTATCTGAAAGGATAAGACGTAATTCTTCTTCTGTATGAGCTACTTCATGTTCTGAAGCTGGCTTTAAACCGAATAAACCAGTTATCACACGAGCTGAACCGTTCAATACCCAAATAAATGGATACATTACTTTATAGAACATCATTAATGGACCTGCCAATAATAACGTTACCCTTTCAGCCTTTTGAATTGCCATCGTTTTCGGAGCTAATTCCCCTACTACAACGTGTAAATACGTCATAATCATAAAAGCAAGACCAAATGTTAATACTGATGAAATAGAAGGATTTAAGTTCCATTTCTCAAATAACGGGTGTAATAACTTTTCAATTGTCGGTTCACCTAACCAACCTAATCCCATAGCTGTAACTGTAATACCTAATTGACAAGCAGATAAATATTCATCTAAATTTGTTGTTACCTTTTTCGCTGCTAAAGCACCGCGTTTTCCTTCCGCAACAAGCTGATCGATACGGCTTGAACGTATCTTTACAATCGCAAACTCTGCTGCTACGAAAAATCCAGTAAATGCGATTAAAATCGCAACCATGACTAAATTAAATATTTCCAATGAATCCCCTTAGTTAAAAAACTAAGGTGTCCACCTCCTGTATACTATAATGTTTTCTTATTTGTTTGTTAGAAAACATAGCCCGATACAAAAATTAAAGAGGTCGGATTTCACTTACTCTATAATAATAGAGCAAGTGTCTGTATTAAAGCTGTCGTTTGACCAGATAAAGATTTCGATATTTTTTCACGTTGTGAATCAGTCAATCCATCTAAAAGCGGCTTTAACTCAGTAAGCTCCACTTCTAATTGATGAATATGGTCTGTCACTTCATTCACTTGTTTCGAAACGTGTTCATTGATACCGAGCAGCTTCTTCTTCTCCTCGATTTTCTCTTTAATCTCACAAAGCGGCATATGCATTTCTTTGCACTTCTCAATAAATTGTAATGTCTCAAATGCTGTTTCGTCGTAATAGCGATAATTAGATTGAGATCGCTCCGCTTTTAAGATACCTAGATTCGTATAATAATCAATCGTTCGTTTCGACACGTGAGCCATGAGAGCCAACTGTCCGATTCGATACACCTTCCCAACGATCTTCCCCCCTTGTTTATATTACTTACATCATACAACACATAAACTGTACAGTCAAACGTGACGGTTTATTATTCACAATTTATACAAAATTCCAATCTCCTCCTATGATGATTCAATACGAGTAATCTACACTTATACAATAAAATTACTAAACTACTACCTAATCACTACATTGTCTGCCACTTTTAACCTTTCTTATTTAAAAGCATATCCTACTAATAATGATTGCTTGTATAGGAGGGAATTAATATGAAAAAGACAATCATTTCTCATTTTTATAATGAAGAATACCTACTTCCATGGTGGCTTATGCATCACACGAAAATATTCGATCACGGCATTTTAATTAATAGAGGGTCTACAGATCGTTCCGTAGAGATTTGTAAACTATTAGCACCCCACTGGGAAGTACGAAATTCAAGATTTCTTGAGTTTGATCCAACTAATACTGATATTGAAGTGATGGAAATTGAAAGAGAAGTTTCAGGTTGGAAAATCGTTTTAAATACTACTGAATTCTTTTGTTGTAATAATACTGAAGAATTTTTTTCATCTCTTCATACACTAGGCCAAAACATGTATGCGATTAGAATGATTTTAATGATAGATAATCATAATTATAATTATTCAAAGCCTAGATATTCTATCCCCTTAGTAGAACAGCGATACCACGGTGTCTTCCCTTATAACCCAAATCTCGGATGTGCTTGGAGATTTATTCACAATCATCTAGACGGTGCATATTTACCTGGTAGACATCATTCGCGGCACGGATATATAATTTATGACTATCCTTCATTTATTTTAAAATTTTATTTTAGCCCTTGGAATGAACAATCAAAGGCAAGAAAATTACAAATTACACCTACCCTTTCAAAAAGGGGTGTTCAAATGGGACTTCAAACACATTACGGTCAATCTCCTGAAGTACTGGACATACGTTTTTTAGAGCTTAGTAACCTAACACAAGACCTCCGTCATAACCCTGAATATCAAAAATTATTTCCAAAATTCAAACCGTAATATTTTCTGCATCGTCATCACCTCAAACATTTTCATTCACTTAATCAAAAACAATCTCATTTGCATAAAACATGAATACTGTATAAAT
>NZ_JBEUTW010000150.1:0-2103 GCF_040492675.1 Bacillus sp. AP50 | reverse complement strand
AAATGGCTGTTAAAACGAGGTAAGTAAGGCCCATTACGAGTAGTTGGATAAACGTATTATGATTTGGATTTAAAAATTGCGGTAAAAACGTTAAAAAGAATACTGCAACTTTAGGGTTTAATAAATTCGTAAGAAACCCTTGTCGAAAGCAAGAGGTGTGTTCATCTTCATTATTTAAAGATATATCGTTCGTATCAATGCCTTCTTTATTTCTTACTGCTAAAAGGGCTTTAATACCAATATAAATTAAATATA
Organism: Bacillus sp. AP50; assembly: GCF_040492675.1. Taxonomy (NCBI): domain Bacteria; kingdom Bacillati; phylum Bacillota; class Bacilli; order Caryophanales; family Bacillaceae; genus Bacillus; species Bacillus sp. AP50. Next base: position 1,848 of record NZ_JBEUTW010000150.1, on the reverse strand, counting down.
GAGCCCCAACGTACTTGAAAATAGAAAATAAAAGAGCTGACTTTACAATAAGTGCAGAAAGACCAATTACAGCAGCTAAAGTATGAATTAATAGTGCAATACATGTACCAAACACTGTTTTCACTCCACCGACTTTACCAGCAACCAATGTATTTTTCGTAGCCATTGCTGTATCTGGACCAGGTAAAATGATAAGGCAAATAGACATAATGATGAAAAGAAGATAATTTTCTATCATAGCCGCCCCTCCTTTTTATTTTTAGAATATTTGATTAAAATCAGTGTAGCACAAAAATGGATTTAATAAAATTAAATTTTGTTAAAAATAATTAAATAAAAAAGGCTATATAGTAGCTGTAATTACACTACTATATAGCTTCGATTTTATCCCGCTATTTGCGGGTGAAGTTAGGTAGGGGATGAACGAAACACCCCCTCATGACAATTTCATTTTATGCATTAAGTAAGTTAAAGAAACGATTCACATCTTCTTCTGAAACGTCACTTAACTGTTTATATTTATAATTCGGATTTTGATCTTTATCAACGACAACGGAGCGTACTCCTTCGAAGAAATCTTCATGTCTCATGAAATTTTTAGCAAGTATAAGGTCCGTAGCGAAACATTCTTCAACGGATTTATCTTTTCCATCAATAAACTGTTTTAATGTTACTTTTAGTGAAATAGGGGATTTTGATAACAGTGTTTCTTTCGTTTTTAGAGCAAAGGAACTTTCATCTTTCTCCAATGAATGGATGATTTCTTCAATTGTATCGAAAGCAAAATGTGAATTGATTACTTCTAATGAAGGAGCGAGCTCGCTTTCTAAGTTTGGAGCAGTTGCAAATGTACGAATAACTTCTTTTAAATTAGTATGTACATCATCTTCTTTATGCCAATTTACACTTTCAAGTTCAGTAAGAAACTCTGGTAATGAATCAGATGTCATAAAGTAATCAGCAGCATTAATAAATAATACGTCAGAAGCTTTTAAAATAGATGCTGTTAAAGCAACGAATCGTCCTGTATATCCAGGCGCTTTATTTAAGAAATATGCAGCTCCGACGTCTGGGAAGAAGCCAATATTCATCTCTGGCATTGCCCATTTCGTACGCTCAGTTACAATGCGATACTTCGCACCATTTGTAAGACCGACACCACCGCCCATTACAATTCCATCTAAACAAGCAATAATCGGTTTTGTATATTGATAAATATATGTATCAATTTCATACTCTTCTTCAAAAAAACGTTCTGCATGTTGCAATGCCACTTCATTGGAACGCGCTTCATAAAGAGTTTTAATGTCGCCGCCTGCACAAAAACCTTTTGTGCCAGCTCCTTTTAACACGATAAGTGCAATACGCTCATCGTGTTCCCACTCTTTAAGTTTTTGTCCGATAGGTTGTAACATGTCATAAGATAAAGAATTAAGTGCTTTTGGACGGTTTAAAGTAATTGTTGCAACGCCGTTTTCACTAACAGAAAATAAAACTTGTTCAGTCATAATACATCCTCCCTTACATATCTTCTTATTCTTAATTCTTGATATGTACTGAAATGTCCTTTATAAATTTTGTCAAAAGTTGACGGTAAATATTAATTTGGTCACTGCATATTTTGACGAGTTATCTTTGCAGGATTTCAGAGACTGAGGGGGAATATTACAACATTACTGTAAGTGTAATTATTTGAAGTTATAATGATAAAAGCGCTATTATATAGGTGTGAAATGTTCATTATCAATTCTAAAAGTGTGTTTGAAGAAAAAATAAATCGTACAATTGTATTAAAAAATTTTACACTGAATTAGAAATAGAGAAAGGAGAAATCGGAATGCCAGGACC
>NZ_JBEUTW010000149.1:0-12133 GCF_040492675.1 Bacillus sp. AP50 | reverse complement strand
TATTATGATATTGAGAAGGGAAGAGGTGTCTATTCGTGATTGTAAAAATATTAAAGGATAGTAGTAATAGTTTCCTTTGCACAGTTCAAAGTAAAAATGGAGATCAGTATGTGAAAAAATGGTTTAGTAAACATGAAAATAATAAAGAATTAGGGCGACCAACTTTTAAAGAAGTAGAAAAGGATTGGAAAGAAAATAGAGACTCGTTTATGTATCCCAATATTAAAGCGCTTTATTAAAATGAAACATAAAGCGCGTTTTATTATTACAAAATTGTCACACTCCTGTAAGGTAATTCAATAGATTAGTTACTTTTTCCATGTCATAATAAAGACATAAGAAAGCTAATTAAAACTACAACTTATTAGGAGAGTGTCAGTCATGGTGCAAATATTGTCCGCGATTTATTCGCTTCTGTTCGTGATGTTGTCGGTGGTCGTGCTGGTTCTTATGAAAGTAAGCTAAAAGAAGCTCGTGATATTGCGATGGACGAAATGAAAGAACTTGCAAACGTATATAAGTAAATAAAAAACAGGCTCACCCCTTGAAGTTTATGCTTTGAGGGGGTTTTTTATTTTTCTTTTGTTCATGACTAAAGTTAAAATAGAGAAGGGCCGATGTACTAGCTCGCTTATTTCAAATGTAGTATATTATTTCTTAAGAAAAAGTGATAAAATGGAAGTTTTTTTATTTAAAGAAGGTGTTAACTTTATGACAAATAATAAAATTGCTATTTGAGATATGAAGAGAATTAGTGGTATGAATAATTTTAGAAAGTGTATAGTTGATAAAAATAAACGATGGAGTATGTAAAGAGTTATATTACATAAAATTTATTATGAATGGAGGCGGTTACACTATGTTTTGGTTAGGATGTTTTTTAGGATACATTGTAGGTTCTGTTATTACATGTGCGCTACTTTACTTTGGATATAGATCCAATGAAAATAAAAAAGCGGATATGCAAAAAGGGGAGGAGAGAAAAATCAATAAAAGAGGTGTATAGTAGGCGAAAGGTAAGGTGATAACATTGATGCAAAAATAAAGGACAGTTACATATTTTATATGATTACTATGTACTGTCCCGCTTATTCCTTTTGGATTAGGAAAAATTGTTTCCTGTCTTGCTATAAATTTCATAGGCGAAAAAACCAAATAAATAGCCTATTCCGGATCCTAAACTAATTGAAAGTAGTAAAGAATCAGGAGAAAATATGCCGACAATAATACCGATCAAACACCCTAAAAGCATTGCCATTGGTATTAAACTGTCTAATAAAATTTGAGTGTTTTTTGATTTTTTCTTACCCAATTTGCCGTGCTTATATTTATGTTCCAATCTTTTTATTACAAATACTACAATTCCCCCGACTAGTATAATAGGCCAAATTGCCGAAATGAACCACATGTTAGAAGCTCCTTTTACCTTTCAATATAATTGTACCAAAAAATTACAATTATAGACTGCTAAACGTACTATCTAGTCTATTTAAAAGGTAAATGCAAAAGACTTCTTCTTTTGCATTTAATAACTCGTCAAAAACACTTTCCGATACGATAAACTTAACTAAATCTATACAATTCAATCAAATTTACACAAGTTAGTGCTTCATCGTGTTCTCGCAACCCCGAAGGGACGAGGGGTATAACACTCCACACGAGGCAGTATCGTTACCTCCTATTATCAAGCATTTATTTTACCCATCTTGATAAATTTATCGCAGCATTTACATCCCTATCGTGATGGCTATTACATGAAACACAACACCACTCACGTATTTTTAAACTCCACTGTCCTTCTGGTTGAACTGAATGGTCGTATTTTACGCCGCAACATGAACAAATCTTGCTTGAAGCGAACCATTTATCAGCTTTTACATACGCAATGCCATACTTCTCGCACTTGTATGATAAACATTGAAAGAAGAAGTTTAATTTTTGAAATGAAAATGCTTTCGATAGTTTTTTGTTTTTTAACAGGTTTGAGATAGATAAGTCTTCCACAACAATCCTCATTGGTTTGGTTTTCACCAATTTAGCTGTTGCTTGATGGATATGGTTATTTCGGATATTCATAATTTTCCTAGATAACCGCAGGTGCTCAGCTTTCGCTTTTTCATATCCAGCAGATTGAATTTTCACACCTTTTTTAAATCTCCTAGACATATCTCTTTGTGCTGACTTTTTCCTTTTCAAAAGTTTTTTAACCTTGGCATCTTTGTTTATATTTCGTTCTTTCATACCATTAGAAGCTACAAACAGCTCTTTTAAACCAACATCCACACCGATTGACTCATTGGTTAGTTCTTGTAATTCAAAGTCTTCTTGGAACCCTACACTAATCCACCAGTGACGACCATCAAAGGTAACTCTTGGATTGGATGGTTTTTTATTTCTTGGTAGTTGTTGGCTTGTTTTCACTTCTCCAATAGACTGAATGTGAACTACTTTCTTTCCTATAATCAGTCTTTCATAATTAGCATAAAATCCTTGGATTACATCTTTTTTGGATTTATAAGAAGTGTGAGAACCATTTTTGTACTTTTTGAACGAATTTTTTCTCGCCGCATCAAAATCTCTTGAAGCCTGTTTAGGAACTTGTGCATTAATGTCTTTTAACCACTCATATTTCTTTCGCTTCTTGATCTTTGTAAATCGTTTCTGTAAAGCTAACTGTGAAACAGATTTTCCAAATAGCTTATAATATCTATCACTTATTCTTTTACAATAGTTATAAGCAAATCTTGCAGCACCAGCATGGTTTCTAAGCACTTTTTCTTGTTCAGGCGTTGGAATCAGTCTAACTTTCTTCGCCAATATCATCAGAATGTAACTCCTTTAATGAAAGATTTGTTCTTCTGAATCGTAGCGTGTTCCACCAGCATTCTCCTGAGACCACTCGGATGCAAACCTGTTAATTCCGATACTTGACTAACTCGTGAAAATTTCATTATTATTCTCACCTCATCGAACCAAACATAGCACGTACGTTCGATATATTCAATGAGGTTTGATAGATTTAATTAAATGTATCTTGTTCAACTAAGGGCGCAATTCCTTAGCCAGTTCTCTTATGAACTTCTCATGTTTTCACATGAGCGCAGACTATATGTTTATCTACTTAGAGATAGAGGATTTTTCCACCACCATAGGCTTGTGATGTACTCTCGTCAGTTATACGAGATAGTCGTTGAACGTTCATCTTATCACTTTTGACTTAGATGATTCGAGGCGGAAGACCCATTGTTCTAGTGTTTAGGATTTAACCTTGCACGATCTGATTGATTTTTTCTGCTTTCGCGACATTCACGCTCACTATTTCTAGCCACGTTGTAGTTCAATCAGCTTTAGGGATTGCCCGCAGTTAACCCTCACTACTAGCCAATCACTTGACTAGCAGGGCTTACTGATATATTTAATTAACTTTCGTTATAATTGGTTAAATAAATCGTAACAGTTAGTTACCCTTTCGTTTTCTCAGCGGACTGTACAACATCAACTGCCGCTTTCACATCCGCTAATTCATACGTAGAATGGACTTTCATAAAACGTAATTGCTCATTTTCTACTAAACGAATTAAGTGACGAAACGTTTCTTGCCATTTATATGGTGACACTTCATCATTCCAATGTCGTAAATGAAATATGTTTGCGTGTACTTTTGCTTTCGTGACAATCTCGGCCCAGTTCACTTGTATTCCTGATAGAAGACCGATCGTTAAAAAATGCCCGTTTGGACGTAAGGAGAAAGCTAATTCATTTCCATCCGGTCCTCCGATAGAATCAATCGCAGCATCCGCACCAATCCCGTTTGTTAATTCCATAACAGTTTCATAAAGCGGGGCAGTGGAAGTATCAATTACATATGCAGCACCAAGGCGCAGTAATTCTTCTGTATGCTTATTATTTCTTGTAACGGCAATTAATCGGAAATTTAAAATTTGGGATAACTGCGCAAATAGATGCCCAATAGCGGACCCACAAGCATTCACTAATAAAACGTCATTACTCTGTAAGTTTAACGTTTCTGTACAAGTAACCCACGCCGTAAGGGGATTAATATACATTTGTGCAGCTGTAAAGTTATCGATAGAATCAGGAATAGGAACTACAAAATCAGCTGGCGTCTTCACATATTCTTGCCAAGTACCTTCTCCGCGTAACGGTAAAACACGTTTACCGATAAGCTCTCTCGTAACGCCCGCGCCAACATCTTCTACAATACCAACACCTTCATAACCAGGTATGTTAGGTAACGGAATTCTATGTGCGTACGCTCCGGTAATGGGAATTAAGTCAGATGGATTAATCGGTCTAACTAGCATACGGACGAAAACTTCATTATCTTTCAGTGGTTCTATATTTTTATATTCAACTTGTAATACGTCTTTTGGATTGCCAAACTTATGAAATTGAATGCATGTTCCAAGCAAAGTAATTTGCCCCCTTAGTTTGATTGGGTTTATTATAGCATTTTTAGTTTGGGTGGTTACTTTGTTAGTGATAAATAGGGTTTTTAATTTACGTATTTATCAGAATTTTATAAAATGTGTATATAACTATAAAATGGGGGGATTTCTTCATGTGTACTAGTTTGACGTTACAAACTAAAAATTTCCAACATCTTTTTGCGAGAACAATGGATTTCACATTAGATATGAATCAGGAAGTAATAATCATTCCTCGGCGTTATCAGTGGAACAATATAACTGGTGAAACTATCCGAGCGAAAAAGGCTGTTGTCGGAATGGGAATTAATCATGAAGGAAGGGTCATTATGGCGGACGGAGTAAATGAAGCTGGTATGACGTGTGCTACTCTCTATTTCCCGGGATTCGCTACTTATAGTAACAGTATAGATAACCATAAAACGAATTTAGCGCCATTTGATTTTGTGGCTTGGAGCCTCACCCAATTTAATTCTGTTGAAGAGTTAAAAAAATCTGTTGATAACATTTCCCTTATAGATATACCATTACCAGTTTTAGGAATTACCCCACCGCTACATTGGATTTTAGCAGATAAATGGGGAGATTGTATTGTACTTGAGCCGACAACTGATGGACTAAAAATGTATGACAATCCATTAGGAGTGATGACTAATAGTCCGGAGTTTAATTGGCATTTACAAAATTTAAGACAATATATTGGACTTAAATCGCAGCCATTTGCGCCAACGGAGTGGGGAGATGTACCATTAAGTGCTTTTGGCCAAGGTTCAGGAACGATGGGACTTCCTGGAGATTTTACCCCGCCATCAAGATTTGTGCGGGCAGCATATGGAAAACAAAACATTCAAGGTATAGAGAACGAAGAAGAGGGGATATCTGCTATTTTTCATATCTTATCAAATTGTGAGGTCCCTAAAGGGGCAGTAATAACAGAAGACGGAACATTAGATAATACCATCTATACGAGTGCAATGTGTATGGAATCTGGAACATATTATTACCATACTTACGATTGTAGACAAATTATAGCTATTCATTTATTCAATGAAAATTTAGATACAGCTGAGATTAAAACTTATCCGTTTCAGCGGAAACAAAAAATATTTTATGAAAACTGAAGCGCCCCTGAAAAAGCGAGATTGATAAAAACACCTCCATTTAATTTGCATACTTAGTATGCGAATTTAGGAGGTGTTTTTTATCATTTATCAATATTCAGGTTTACTTCTTGCTATTCTATTAAGCCGAAGCCTTCTTCATTCTCTCAAGTAAACTAGACAACACATGCGTACGATACGATTCTAGTTTTTTACCTTCATAAGTACGGATACCTAATTTTTTAAGTTCTTTTACATACCAACCTTTGCTTCCGAAATACATGTGATCGCTCCCCTTCAACTTTGTTTTATTTATTCTGATTGCATATGGAGGTACAGGTAATATAATGAAGGAAATGAATTTCGCGCGAAAATGGTTAACTTTGTTGCAAAAGACATATATACTAAGGATAGTATATAACGAGGTGGACAAGACGTGATTATAGAGAAGCACGAAATTCAAATTGACCAAATTACGAGCGGTAAAGTGAATATCTTTACTTTCTATCGAAATAGAAAGCAAATTGATGATCATTTTTTACGATTGCAAGAACCATCGCTTACAGCAAACTACTTCTTCCATTTTCATTTTGATGCAGAGAGCTTGCATCTACTGCAGAAAGAGTTTCCGAGCGTATATCCGTACGACGGTAGTGAAACGATTCACGACTGGACGGAAAAGATGAAAGCAGAGTTGCAACATCAGATCCAAACAGGTAAATGGAATAAACGCGTACGTATCGGTAATCGTATTCTAGATGTGGTGTTTACGTGGTGTGACGAAGATATAGTAGAGTGAAAAAGAAGCGGATGACGCTTCTTTTTTTAGCGCTGGAATAAAACGAGCTTACCTGCAGTAGATGTACAGCGATGTGTTTTTTCATACAATCCTTTTTCTTGTAAGATAGATTCACCTTTTGCTTTCGCTTCTTTTTCAGTTGCCGCCTCGAATGATTCGTCTAATGCTTTTGAACCATCTTTTTCAAAGACTGTTAGAACGTATACTCCCATGAAAATTCCCTCCAATATTTAAAATCAGAATCTTATAATTATTTTGACATAAAATGCTACAATATGCAAAGAAATATATGACATTGCGTGGTAAAATAGAATGAAACTTTAATCATCGAGAATATTTTTATTCTCGATGATTATTAGTTTTCAGCGATTTAAATTTTGATAAAATGAAACTTTTGAAAGATAGAAAGGATCGTTATTTGTGAAACAAGTAAAGTTTATACATGCGGCTGATTTGCATTTGGATAGTCCGTTTAAAGGGATGGAGATGAATGTTACGCAGTCTGTGTGGGAGAGAATGAAGCAAAGTACGTTTGAATCATTTGAGCGTATTGTTGATAAAGCGATTCAAGAGCGCGTTGATTTCGTATTACTAGCTGGGGATTTGTATGATGCGGAGACGAGAAGTTTGAGGGCGCAAGTGTTTGTGCGTGAGCAAATGAAGAGACTTTCGCAATACGATATCCCTGTTTTTATTATTCACGGTAACCATGATCATTTAGGGGGAAGCTGGGCAGCAATTGAGTTTTCGGAAAATGTTCATGTATTTACTGAGCCTTATGTAGAAGAGAAATCATTTTATAAAAATGGTGAGCTATTAGCTTCTATTTATGGTTTTAGTTATTTGCAGCAAGCGGTAACGGATAATATGACAGCGCAGTATACGAAAATGAGTGATGCGCCTTTTCATATTGGTATGCTTCACGGAAGTGTGGAAGGAGATGCAGAGCATAATCGCTATGCACCGTTTCAAATTCGTGAGTTGAAAGAAAAACAGTTTGATTATTGGGCTCTTGGCCATATACATAAACGTGAAATTTTATCAGAAGAACCATACATTATTTATCCAGGGAACATACAAGGTCGTCATCGTAAGGAAACAGGCGAGAAGGGTGCGTACCTTATTGAACTTACGAAACAAGGAACACAGTGTTCATTTTTCCATACGGCAGATGTTGTATGGGATGAAATCGAAGTTTGTATTGATGGACTTGAAACTGTTGATGAACTTATGACAAGCATATCTACTGCGATGAATGAATGCCGAAGAGAAGAGGAAGGTACGCTATTAACTGTCGTATTTACAGGACAAGGCCCACTTTCACCTTATTTGCGCGACGAAAAGCGTGTGGAAGAGATTTTTCACATTTTAGCATCTGGAGAAGAGCGAAAAGATTTCGTATATGCAATGAAGTGGAAAAATGAGACGGTTTCTTTTGCGGAAATCGAACGTTTGAAAGCGGAAAATCATTTCGTCGGTAGTGTGCTAAAGGAGTTAGAAGCTTTCACTAATATGGACGGAGTATTGCGCACTATTTGGACATCTCCTGTAGCGCGTAATAGTATTGAATCTTTTACAGAAGAAGAGAAGAAAGAGATTCAAAAGGAAGCAGAAAATATTATTTTAGAACAATTATTCCAGCAAGAGAGGGATAAAAAATGAGAATTGAAAAACTCCATATTTATGGGTACGGAAAATTAGAAAATGTGGAAATGGATCTTTCCTTGCTGACAGTGTTATACGGTGAAAATGAAGCGGGGAAATCGACAATTCGCTCATTTATGAAAAGTATTTTATTCGGTTTTCCGACGAGAGGACAGCGCCGTTATGAGCCGAAAGAAGGCGGGAAGTATGGCGGTGCGATCACTGTGCAAACAGAGCAGTACGGTCGTTTGAAAATTGAGCGATTGCCAAAGACGGCAGCTGGCGAGGTGACCGTTTATTTTGAAGACGGGAAAACGGGCGGAGAAGAAATTTTAAACGATATATTAAGCGGGATGAATGAAAATTTATTTGAATCTGTCTTTTCATTTGATATGCATGGCCTTCAAAACATTCATCAGCTTGGCGAAGCAGATATTGGCAATTATTTATTTTCGGCAAGTGCAGTCGGAAGTGATGCGCTATTGCAGTTAGATAAAAAGCTAGAAAAAGAAATGGACCAGCGCTTCAAGCCGAGTGGTCGTAAACCAGAAATTAACGTGTCATTGCAAGAGATGAAGAAACTTGAAGAGAAGATGAAAGAGTGGCAAGGGAAAATTGGCACGTATGAAAAGCAAGTGGAGCAGTTAAAAGAAAGTGAAGAGAAACTTGCTTCTGTTCGCGTGGAAAAAGAGAATGCAGAAAAGCGGAAGCAAGATTATGAAATATTAGCAGCGCTTGAGCCTCTCGTTATTGAAAAGCGTGCGCACGAGAAAGTGTTAGAGAACGAGAGCGGGCAGTTTCCTGTAAACGGAATGGCGCGTTATGAAGCAATTAAGGCGAAGATGGAGCCGCTTCAATTACAAGTTGATTCGCTCCACAAGAAAATTGAGACAGTGCAATCGGAAATTGCCTCGATTCAAATAGATGAAGAGTTTTTACAAAAAGAAAGTTATGTAGAAGAACTTCGTATGCAGCATATGTCTTACGAAAATGCACGCCAAGAAATGCGTGATTTGACAGGAAGTATTACGAATATAAAAGAAGAACTGGCAGAACTAGAGCAACAAATTGGTGCTACTTTTGAAAAGGAAACAGTTCTGTCGTTTGATATGAGTTTGGCAACAAAAGAGTTAATTACGCAAACAGTGCAAAAGGCGCGTGAATTAGAAACGCAAAAAGCACAGCTTGATGATCGTTTTAAAGTAGCGCAGGAGCAATTAGAAGAACAAGAAGAGAATATAAGACAGATTAAGCAACAAATGTTAGCGGATGAAGAGCGAAATGCGTTAGCTGAGAAAGAGAAGTCGTTCCAAGATGCGGCGTTTATCGGTATGGGCGCAGAGAGAATGAAGCGCAAGTATGAGGAAAAAGCAGGAGCGGCTATGCAAAAGAAAAAGCAGTGGCAAAGAGTTTGTCTTCTGTTACTTCTTATTAACACAGGCATTTTATTCACAAGCTTATTTATAGACAATCGACCGCTCTTATTTATTAGTGTCATTGTTTTTGTAGGGATTGTTCTCGCCCTTGTTTTATATAAAGATCCATCAAGTGGATTACAAGAAGAGCTCCTTACACTTCAGCAAAGTGCTGGCGGGAGACAAAGTGAAGAAGCGATGTCTGTTCGTTATCAGTTAGAAAAAGATGAAGAGATTCGGAAGTTATTTGAGCGCGAGTCTTATAAGTTACAGCAGTTGGAACGAGCGTATGATAAAGTCGTTTCATCGTATGAGGAATGGGAGAGAGAAACGTTCCAGGCGGGAGAACAAGTCGATGCATATAAAACGCGCTATATGTTTCCTGAATTTTATACGTATGCACACATATTGCCGGCGTTTGAGCGTATTGAAAAAATGCAGCAATTATATCGAGAGTTAGAGAAGCAAGGTACGCGAAAATCTTCATTATATGAAATGATTTCGCAATTTGAACATAAACTAGAAACTGTTATCGGTAGTGCGGAGTATAGTAAGCTACACGAGGCACAAAGCCGTATGCAAAATGAGAAAGAGAAGCGCCAAACTTGTAAGCAGTTAAAAGAAAAACTGGCGGAATGGCAAGAAGAATATGAGTTTATGCAAGAACAATTAAAGCAATTACTAATAGAACGAGATGGTTTATGGCATATTGCAGAGTCTACAGATGAAGAGATGTTTTTAGAAGCAGGTAAACTGGCGGAAAAACGTGAGGATGCAGAGAAACAAGTGGGGCGTTTATTACCGCAAATTGATCTGTTGGAACAGCGTTTAACGAGTTTATCATTAGCTGAACATTATGAAGCTGACGGGTATGAAGGAAAATTAAAGCAAGAAATTACAACTGTCCAAAACTGTCTTACGAAAGAGAAAGAACTGACAGAGCGTATTGCGAAACATCGTATGGAAATTGCGAATTTAGAAGAAGGTAGTACGTACGGCGATTTAATGCATGAATGGGAAATGAAAAAAGCGCAAGTGCGTGAACAAGTGAAGAAGTGGGCTGCTTATGCGGCCGCAAAGACAGTGTTAACGAAAACGAAGCACTATTATCATGAAGTTCATCTTCCTCGTATTTTACAAAAATCAGAAGAGTATTTCGTCTATTTAACAGGCGGACGCTATAGTAAAATCTTTTCACCGTCAGAGGCAGAACCGTTTATCGTTGAACGTAACGATGGTATGCGTTTTTACAGTCATGAACTAAGCCAAGCGACAGCGGAGCAGTTATATTTATCGCTGAGATTTGCACTGGCGAAAACATTCGAACATGATTATCCATTTATTATTGATGATAGTTTCGTGCATTTTGATGCGGTAAGGACGAATCGTACGATTGAACTTATAAAGGAAATTGCAAAGGATAGACAAGTCATATTCTTTACATGTCATGCGCATTTACTTGCGTATTTTCCAGAAAAACAGATTATAAAATTAACACATATGCGTAAAGAAAATGAGTTGTAGTGTGCTATACTAAAAGTAACTGATTTGGTGGAGGAATTCGAATGAAAAAGAAAATTGCAGAGTATGAAGTTGGTGAACAAGTCGATATTTTCTTGTTAATTAAAACAGCGACAAAAGGTATCGCAAGCAATGGAAAGCCATTTTTAACAGTAATCTTACAAGATCCAAGTGGAGATATTGAAGCGAAATTGTGGGACGTATCACCAGAAGTTGAGAAACAATATGTAGCGGAAACAATCGTGAAAGTAGCTGGTGATATTTTAAACTACAAAGGACGTATTCAATTACGTGTGAAACAAATTCGTGTTGCGAATGAAAATGAAGTAACAGATATCTCAGACTTCGTAGAAAAAGCACCAGTGAAAAAAGAAGATATGGTTGAGAAAATTACGCAATACATATTTGAAATGAGAAACCCGAACATTCAGCGTCTAACAAGACATTTATTAAATAAGCATCAAAATGAGTTTTTAGACTATCCAGCAGCGACAAAGAACCATCACGAGTTCGTATCTGGACTAGCTTATCACGTCGTATCAATGCTTGATTTAGCGAAAGCTATTTCAAATCTATACCCATCTTTAGATAAAGACTTACTATATGCAGGCGTTATTTTACATGACCTTGGTAAAGTAATCGAACTATCTGGCCCAATTTCTACAACGTATACGTTAGAAGGAAATTTACTAGGCCACATTTCTATTATGGTGAACGAAATTGGTAAAGCAGCAGACGAATTGCAAATCGATGCAGAAGAAGTATTAATTCTTCAACACATCGTCCTTTCGCACCACGGAAAAGCGGAATGGGGTAGCCCAAAACCACCATTAGTAAAAGAAGCAGAAATTCTGCACTACATCGATAACTTAGATGCAAAAATGAACATGATGGACCGCGCATTAGGACGCACAAAACCAGGCGAATACACAGAGCGTGTCTTCGCACTTGATAATCGTTCGTTCTATAAGCCGACGTTCCATAATTAATAATGTGAATCAAATGGCCTCATTAAGTGGTAATAAGCTTAGTGGGGCTGTTGTATAATGATAATAAAGTTATTGAATTTTGATTATTAAAAAGCTAAGAGCCTTACTACATTCTACGTAGCAAGGCTCTTTAAAGTTGTTTCAAATTACATCCATCTGTTCGTTCAAGTGTAACTATTCGCAATTATTTGATATTATATAGGTGAATAGAAAGATA
>NZ_JBEUTW010000148.1:0-8942 GCF_040492675.1 Bacillus sp. AP50 | reverse complement strand
CATATAAACTTCATATTAGAAATTAAATATAATTATAATAGGTTATTGTGATATTTTTGATTTTTCATAAAATTAAAAGTTTGAATTTAGGAGGTATTGCTCAAACCTAAATTCAAACTTTATTGAAGTAATTAATGGATATTACGTCTAGTTTTCGCTAATGACGGCATTTAAAAGTTCGGCAGGATTACCTGTTCCTGCACCGCCAATTGTAATAGATCCACCAGGAGGAATTTCACCATTCCATCCTGCGTTCGTAATTACATAATGATTATTTGTTTTACTACTAATTTTAGAATCCCAAACTTGTGTTAAATTGCCGCTATAATCAAATTCTAATTTCCAATTTTTAATAGGAGTCGTTCCATTATTTTTGATTATAATCGAGAAGTTATAACCGCTGCCCCAATTCGAAGTGACTGAAAATGTAGCAGTACCATTTCCATCAGGAGGTGTCGTATTAGCTTCATCCGTTTTGACAGTAAGAGCGGTAGGTTGTGATTTATTTCCAGCAGCATCTTTGGCAATTACCGAAAATTTGTATTCCGTATTAGGTTTTAAGTTTTTAATTGTAATGCTATTTGTTGTTGTACTCCATTTCTCTTCTCCAGCAGTAATTTCATATTCCGTAACTCCTACGTTATCAGTAGATACAGTCCAGTTTAATTGAACTGAGTTTGAATTTTTATTCGTAACTACAATGTTTTTAACATTCGTTGGTGGCTCAGTATCTTTTTGACTAATAGGTCCACCAAGTAATTCTTTTACTAGCGTATCAAGTAATTTTGGACCACTGCAACTATATTTTGGACTTGTACGGCAATCTCCGCTTAGTTCCCAAAACATTGCTCCACTTAAACCTTTCGTCTTTATATAGTCTGTTTTGTATTTCATAGATTCATTGTCATCGTAGCTAATAAATGTGCCTGTAGTTGCATTATATAAGTAAGGTACTTTAGCTGTGTCATTCCAGTAGCGTACAAAACCATTTTTATTAACGTAATTGGCTGCTAAATCACCGTAATCATACACACCTGTGTCACCGGTAGAGTAATCATCCCAAGTACCTTTAGAAGCAAGTTTCCCATCACTACCTGGTTTGCAAGGTTGATATTGTCCGTTATTTTCTTTGCCACAACTTTTCCAGCCACGTCCGTAAAAGGGTACGCCTAATACTAGTTTATCGACTGGAACACCTTCATTTGTATAAACATTTATAGCACCATCTACGTAAAAATTCGTATTTGCTGCTGGGTCATTTGGATCCTTATATAGAGCTGCATTATGATTAGAAGTAGCTTCCCATCCGCCGTGGAAATCATATGTCATAATATTAATCCAATCGAGTATTTGAGAAATTTTCTTTAGTTCTGTATGATCAGCGTAGCGTTGACTTGCACCTGAAGCGATTGTTAGTAAATATTGTTTGCCATCTTCAGCACCTGCTTTATTCAAAGCATTTCGGACGTCTTGAAGAAGGAGAGTGAAATTTTGTTTATCTTCAGGACGATAACTACCACCAGGAATCGTTTCAACGCCCGGATATTCCCAGTCTAAATCTACGCCATCAAACCCATATGCGCGAAGAAAAGCTACTGTAGATTCAGCAAATACTTTTCTTGTTTTTTCATCAGCGGCCATATCAGAAAAGCGGTTAGACCAAGTCCAGCCACCAACGGAAATAATTGTTTTTAAGTGAGGATATTTAGCTTTTAATCGTTTTAGTTCCCCGAAATTTCCGCAACGGGCATATTTATCGCAATCTTCCCAAGTTGTCCCTGAGCCAGGATACGATTTGGTAACATCAGCCCATGGTTCACCGAGTACGAGAGTACCATTAGGAACCTCTTTATTTTGCAATGGTACACCAGATTCTTTACAGTTCCACGTTTGTTTATTTGGATTATCAGGATGAGTAGAAGGGTTTCCATGTTTTCCGTTCCAACAAATATCCGCGAAAGCATAGTTAAGGTGAGTAAGTTTTGATGCATCAATGTCAGCAACTTGATAATTACGTCCGTAAACGCCCCACGAAGGAAAGTATCCAACAATTTTTTGACTTTGCTTTGGTGAATCTGCTAATGCGAGATTTGGATTAATAAAATTTGTGAGAAAAAGAGGTAAGAAAAGTAGTAGAGATAGTAATAACAGTGTGAATTTTTGAGACCTCATAGCCATTTCTCCTTTCAAAATAAAAGATATATTTAAAGGCATACGCCAATAAATCAAAATGAATCTAGACGTATAAAACGTCTAGATAAAATGATCAGACATCACGAAGTCTATACAAGGGAGCTGGGGGTGATTAAATCGTAACAAATGTAAGATTTAGTGTAAACGCTTTATTAAATTGAAAAAGACTTTCTCAATACAAAAAGGCTTGAATACAAACTGTATATGAAAACGAAAGATCGGTATGGGAGGAAAAAGCTCATTATAAATAAATTTGAGAAAAAATTGTATGGAGCCAATTATTAAAGGCATAGAAAGATAAGGAAATATCATGTAAAATAATAGTAAAAATATGTAAAGGAGGGAATAGTGTGGATGTGTTTTTGAACATTGCTGAAGAAAAAATTCGACAAGCAATAAGGAATGGTGATCTTGATTATCTTCCGGGAAAAGGAAAACCACTACAATTAGAAGATCTTTCAATGGTACCTCCAGAACTTAGAATGAGTTATAAAATTTTAAAAAATGCGGGAATGATTCCACCAGAAATGGAACTACAAAAAGATATATTAAAAATAGAGGATCTAATTGCTTGCTGTTATGATGAAGAAGAGAGAAAGAGATTACGAGAAGAGTTAACAGCAAAAACGCTTCGTTTTCAGCAGGTAATGGAAAAGAGAAAGGTTAAAGATAGTTCAGCTTTTCGTATGTATCAAGACAAAGTATTTCGTAAATTACGCTAAGAGGGATAAGATGACTACATTTAAAACGATAGAAGAATTAGCGACCTATATCGAAGAACAACAATTGGTACTTCTGTTTATTAAAACGGAAAATTGTGGTGTTTGTGATGTTATGCTAAGAAAAGTAAATTGCGTATTAGAGAATTATGATTACGTAGAGAAAATAGAGATATTACTACAAGACATGCAGGAGATTGCGGGGCGATATGGAGTATTTACAGGGCCAACAATTTTATTATTTCATAATGGAAAAGAAATTCTTCGTGAATCACGCTTCATTTCACTTGAAAATCTAGAGAGAACCATTCAATTATTCGAGGAATAAGGGAGGCTTTTAAATGGAATTTATTATTGTCATACTATTATTTGTTGTAGTTGGAACAATCGTAACAGCAGTTCGATCGAACAAAAAGAAGGTAAATCTTACAAAACAAAATAACATTCATAATTCATCTAACAGCTCATCACCATTATTTTTCTTTGCTGGATCTGATAATGATAGCTCGCATGATGGCGGCTCACATGATTGTGGAGGATCTTTTGGGGGAGATAGCGGAGGAAGCTGTGGTGGCGGTGGTGATTGATAAAAATGCGCCTTATATAGGCGTATTTCTTTTTAAACAAACGTTTGATTAGTCGGCTTACATATGCATAAACACAGTTAAACAAACATTTGTTTAATATTTTAACATACTAAGGGGAATGGAAATGAAAAGGGAACCGAAAGTGAAAAATAAGGGGAAAGTAGTGTTATTTTTATTAGCTGCGGGAGGCGTATTTCTTGTTAAATTAGCATTTAAATTTGGAACCATACATATGATTCGAACTTGGTTTGAAAGTACGTTTTCTTAAATAAGGAATATAGCCTCTTGCGATAGAGGTTTTTGATTTGTTATTATTAGACTGAACGGTCGGTTTAAAGAGGTGTGAATATGAGAAGAAGCGCAGAAGAGATAAAGAAAGAAATTGCATATAAAGCAGAAAGTCTATTTTCACAGAAGGGCTACGCAGCTACATCTATGGAAGAGATTTGTGAAATTACAGAGCGAAGTAAAGGAAGTATTTATTATCACTTTAAAAGTAAAGAAGAATTATTTTTATTTGTAGTAAAACAGCATACGTATGATTGGATTGAAAAATGGAATGAAAAAGAGAAGTTGTATAGCACTAGTACTGAAAAACTATATGGTCTCGCGGAATATCATGTAGAGGACATACAGCAACCAATTTCAAATGCAATAGAGGAATTCTCTATGAGCCAAGTTGTAAGTAAAGAGATTCTGGATGAACTGTTAGCTTTAACTAGAGAATCATATGTTATGTTTGAGAAATTAATTGAAGTAGGTATACAGTCTGGAGAGTTCCGTGAAGATAATACTCGTGATCTTATGTATATTGTAAACGGATTATTATCAGGACTTGGAGTGCTTTACTACGAATTAGATTATAAAGAGCTGAAACGTATTTATAAAAAGGCAATAGATGTATTGTTAAAAGGAATGGCAGCTGAATAATAGGTCAGTTGCTTTTCTTACAAAATAAATTAGACCGAACGGTCGGTTTGTGGAAGGGGAATGAAAATGAACGCTTTATTTAAAAACCGAGCATTTATGCTCGTTATGGCGTCTGATATTTTACAACAATTTGCAATTTGGATCAGAAATATGGCTCTTTTGTATTTTATAATGGAGCGAACGAATAATGATCCAGTTTCTGTTTCGTTGTTATCAGTTATGGAATATGCACCTATTTTTATTTTCTCGTTTATCGGTGGTGCGCTAGCTGATCGCTGGAATCCGAAAAGAACAATGGTCGCTGGAGATGTATTAAGTGTACTGTCTATTATAGGAATTGTCTTGTTGTTAAAGCTGGATTATTGGCAGGCTATATTTTTTGCAACACTCATTTCCGCGATTGTAGGTCAGTTTTCTCAGCCCTCATCTTCGCGTATATTTAAGCGCTATGTAAAAGAAGGAGAGGTAGCAAATGCGATTGCATTTAACCAAACATTACAGTCATTATTTCTGATTTTTGGACCAGTGGTGGGATCGCTTGTGTATACACAACTTGGTTTATTTACATCACTATATAGCTTAATCATTTTATTTTTGTTATCTGCTATCGCCCTTTCATTCTTACCAAAATGGGTTGAAAAAGAGCAGGTGGCGAGAGACTCATTAAAAAATGATATAAAAGAAGGTTGGAAGTATGTTCTTCATACGAAAAATTTACGTATGATTACGATCACTTTTACAATTATGGGTTTAGCTGTTGGATTAACGAATCCATTAGAAGTATTCCTTGTAATTGAACGTTTAGGTATGGAAAAAGAAGCTGTTCAATATTTAGCGGCAGCTGACGGAATAGGTATGTTACTCGGTGGTATTGTTGCTGCAGTTTTCGCTTCAAAAGTGAATCCGAAAAAGATGTTTGTATTCGGTATGGGTATATTAGCCATTTCATTTTTAGTAGAAGGGCTATCTACATCATTTTGGATTACTAGTTTCATGAGATTTGGAACAGGTATTTGTTTAGCTTGTGTTAATATTGTTGTCGGTACGCTTATGATTCAACTTGTACCAGAAAATATGGTTGGAAGAGTAAATGGAACGATTTTACCACTGTTTATGGGGGCAATGCTAATTGGAACTTCATTAGCTGGAGGATTAAAGGAACTAACTTCACTAGTTACTGTGTTTTGTATAGCGATGGCACTTATTTTATTAGCGATAGGGCCAGTTGTACGTATGCAAATAAAGAAAGAAGATATCGCTAACAAAGAGGCACTAACAAATTCATTAGCTTCAAAATAACTATTGTAAGGGAGCAATATTGCTCCTTTTTTCTTTGAGGAACTTTTGACAACTATATGAGCCAATTATATACTGATGTTGTAAAAACGATTTTACAGGTTAGGAGCAATGGTGTGAAAAATCAAATCTATGAATTACGCACTGAAAATAATATTTCACAAGGCGCATTAGCTGATAAATGTAAGGTTTCTAGACAAACGATAAATGCAATTGAGAATAATAAATATGATCCAAGCTTAGCGTTAGCGTTCCGTTTAGCTGAAGTATTAGGAACAACTGTTGATAAATTATTTTTGTACAAGCAGTAGAGTCGTTCATTATAAGGCGCACCTTTAAAAATAAAAAAGATCCTCTTCTTATGAGAAGAGGATCTTTTCTTATAGCGTTTTAGTCTTTGGACTAGGTGGTGTAACGGATGTATTATTTTCTGGAACTCTAGTTAGTAAGAATCCTCCGATAATAAATAGAACAATAATACTAAGAACACCAGCGTTTGTTTTTCCTGTTAATTGCGTTGTAACACCGACTAATACCGGACCCATAATTGCGGCAAACTTCCCAAATATATTATAAAATCCGAAGAATTCATTAGCAGATTCTTTTGGTACTAGTTTTGCAAAGTATGAACGACTTAGTGCTTGAATACCACCTTGAGATGTAGCAACTAACATTGCTAAAATCCAAAAATCAAGTGTCGTTTTTAAAAAATAAGCATATGTGCAAATAATGATATAAATAATGATACCGACATATAGCATTTTTTTGCCAGTAAATGTTTCAGATAATTTTCCGTATAGTAAAGCAAATGGACAAGCGACAATTTGTGTTACAAATAATATGATTAATAGATTCGTTGCACTAATACCGAGATCGGTTCCGTAAGCGGTAGACATAGTAATAATTGTATCGACTCCGTCAATATAGAAAAAGTAAGCGATTAGAAACATAAATACAGTTTTATATTCTTTAATATTTTTAAAAGTATCAGCAAGACGTTTGAAGCTCATTCTAATAGGTCTTGGATGACGCTCAATATAGTGTGTTTGCTCTACGTTTTTTAGCATTGGAATTGTAAATAACCCCCACCAAAGAGCTGTTATTGCAAAGGAAATTTGACTAGCAATGCCGACCGATAAGGGAATAGTTCCTTTTTGAGAAAGAATAATAAGAGCGATACAACCGATAAAAGGAATTGTACTCCCGATATAACCTAATGCAAATCCTCTTGTAGAAATTCGGTCCATTCTATCTTCAGAAGTGACGTCTACTAAAAATGCATCATAGAAAATGTTTGCTCCAGCAAAGCCGATTAAGGCGAGCATATAGCACCCTAGCAATAAGTACCACTGAGAGGTTGGAACGACTGCTAACATACTTGTAAATACGATACCGAGTCCAAAGAAGAATGTGAAAAAACGTTTTTTAAATCCTTTATAATCAGCAACTGTGCCAAGAATAGGAGCAAGTATAGAAATTAAAAGTGTTGCGAATGAGTTTGCATATCCCCAATATGCTGTTGAAGTTGCCCCAGATAGTCCAGCTTCTTTTGCAGCTGCTTTAAAGTAAATTGGAAATAATGCAGTTGTAATGACGAGCGAGTATACAGAGTTCGCCCAATCGTATAATATCCAGCTTTTTTCTTGTCTGGACATTTTTTTCATATAATGTTCCCCCTTAAATTTGTTTTACTAACAGTGTACAAAAATAAAAATTATAAAAAGAGAAACAGTGATGAATTTTACATAACTTTTACATATATACACAGTTATTTACAATTGGAGTAAATCCTCTACAATTGCTCCGTCTGTTTCACCTAAGTGTAAACCGAGTAGTCTAGCGATAGTTGGACCTTCATCAATAAGTCTCATATACGGGACGGTAAAGCCACTTTTTATTCCTTTCCCAGCAGCGATAAAAATTGTTTCATAGTTAGGTTTTGTTGGAGAGTATCCATGCGTACCAAATGTATATTTTTTACTAGGCGTAACATCTTTTTCAGTAATTTCTTTTATAAAATCTCCTGTATAGTTTTCAGTGAAATAATACCCTTCTCGTGCTTCTAACATGAATAAACAATTACCGTCTGCACCGCAGTCTTTGGCAGCTTCATCATGAAGTATAAATTCAATTCCGTTTTGTTTATTTTGAAGTAGTTCTTCAAGGAGTAGTTGTACCTCCCGGATTGTATCCGTATCATTTTTGTCCTTTACATATACATAGGCAGAGCCGTCGCAACTTTGGCAATAGGCTTTCCAGTCTACTAATTTTCCTTTTTTATTAAGAGATATAAGTCCTCTTTGATGGAATAGCACATTTAATTGGATGGATTTGTTTTCACTTAAAGCGCTATGATCACCAAGGGCAATAATTGTACTTTCTTCGTATAGGTTACTTTCTTTTAGTGCTTGAATAATTTTCCCTAGACGTTCGTCGTGTCTCTGGATAGCAGCTGTTGTTTCGTTAGATTCAAAGCCGTGATAGTGTCTTTGTGTGTCTAGATCGGTGAAATGTACGAACATGACATTAGGCTTTTTCGTCTGGATTGTATGCACAGCAGAGGCGAGGACGAAATCATCCAGCTCTGGTTGTGATAAACCATTTCTTATATGGCCGAAACGACGATTTAAATCTAATTGGTATAGTGGGCTACCGCTAAATAAGGAAACTAACACTTGATTTTGCCAAGGTCTATTGGGGAAAATTTCTGGTAAATTGTAATCGATGTTCGCTCTTCCAGTAACAGGCCATAGAAGGGCAGCTGTCGTTAAATTTGCTTTGCGCGCTTCATCATACAATGTTGTTCCTTTTATTGATTTTCGGTACCAATGCCAATCAGGTGATTCACGCCCTGGTTGAAGTAACGTATTGCTAACAACACCGTGCTTGTTAGGGTAATTACCAGTTACGATTGTTGAGTGGCTTGGATATGTTACAGAAGGATAAATTGGTTCTACTTTTTCGACAACCGTGCCCTTTTTTATTAGAGATTGGAAATGAGGTAGTTTTTGTAGTATAGGAAAATCTAAAGCTGATAAACAGTCGAATGATAAAATGATGACGTGGTTTGTTAATGCTTTATCCATAAAGTTCCCTCCTGATTATATAAAACCTGTTATTATATATTACTATTAACACCTAGTAATAAATATATATTTTTAGGTGAAAGTTTATTATTTATTTTCAGAAAAATTAAACATATAATTAAGTATAAGGG
>NZ_JBEUTW010000147.1:0-11228 GCF_040492675.1 Bacillus sp. AP50 | reverse complement strand
GTTGAAATGTATTATAATTGGTTATTAAATGGTTACATAATAACCAATTAATAACCAACTTTAGACCAATTCCATTCAACTAAAGAGGTGCTCTATGAACAAATTTGAAACTAACCACATTGTATTGATCACCGTTTTAAAAGAAACACGAAAAGCCCTACATCAACAACTAACGGAGATGATAGGTGACCTCATAGATATTGAAAGTTTTTCTGTAGAAGAAAGTATTCCAAAAGTATTTCATTCTACATTAATCTTGTTACCTAATACATTTACGATAGAAACGGTGAAAGACTTTATTGGGGAAAACTGCGAAGTAATAATAGCAAAACGAACATTAAATTATGAAAACGTGGACCAGCTTTTATTTTTACCAGAAGGAACACAAGCCCTATATGTGAATGATAATCATGAAACAGTATACGAATCCATTGAAACGATGCGTCAATTGGGGCTAAACCATATTGAATATTTTCCATACTATCCTGGAAAAACGAATATACAAATGATTAAGCTCGCAATTACACCGGGCGAACTTGAAATTATCCCTGACTTTGTAGAAAAAGTAATTAATATTGGCCATAGATTAATAGATATTACTACAATCATGTCCATTCTAGATCGATTTCATTTAATGGAGGAATCAGGTAACCACGTTTCTGAGAGATACTATCGAAAAATAGTAGATTTAACAAAGAATTTAGCTAAAGCTCATCGACAACTGCATCAAGTAATTGATGGTGTTGGTGATGGCATACTAGCCATTGATTATGAAGGAAGAATTGTTGTCTTTAATGAATTTCTGGAAAGCATGCTGAAAATAAAAAGTAAAAACGCTATTGGTCATCCGATTGATGCCATTATTGATAATATTGATTTAGTAAACTTCATCCTTTCAAATAAGCAACAAGAAAGCGGAATATTTGTTGTAAACGGCTTGGATGTAATAGTGGAACGTCTACATATAAATGATCAATCGATTATTGTTACTTTTAGAAATGCCCTTAAGACCATCGGGTTTGAACGTAAATTAAGAAAAGAATTTGTCAAAAAAGGTTATGTAGCAAAATACAATTTTCATAATATCGTTGGCATTAGCTCTACGATCCAAGACACGAAACAAATTGCCAAAAGGTTAGCTAAGACTGATTTAACTGTATTAATTGAAGGTGAGAGTGGTACCGGAAAAGAGTTATTTGCAAGTGCTATTCATAATGCTTCACAGCGAAATAGCGGCCCTTTTCTTGCCGTTAACTTCAGTGCTTTATCGGATGATTTAGTCGAGAGTGAGTTATTTGGTTATGAAGACGGAGCGTTTACCGGAGCAAAAAAAGGCGGGAAAATGGGATTATTTGAACAAGCAAATGGCGGCACTATTTTTTTAGATGAGATTGGAGATATTAGCCTGAAACTTCAAGCACGACTACTTCGAGTATTGCAGGAAAAAGAAATCATGCGTGTTGGCGGAAGCCAAATTATCCCGATAGACGTTCGGATTATTGCAGCGACCAATAAAGATCTACTGAAAATGATTCAAGAAAATATGTTTAGAGAAGACTTATACCATAGGCTTAAAGTACTCTTTATACACCTCCCCGAATTAAGGGCACGCCGAAATGACATTGAATTATTAGCTAAACATTTTGTCGCACTATCGGACCCTAAAGTCAAAATTGAACAAGAATTGATTGAAGAACTTCACGGATATCCATGGTACGGAAATGTAAGAGAACTTAAAAATACGATAGATTATATGCTTGCTGTCCGTACCGGAAACCAAATAACAAAAAATGATTTGCCTAATCAACATTATTTTCAAAAGCCTCCACATAAGAAAACAAATAGCGATCAGGCAGAAAATATTAAACCCTTTTCTTCAAGTTCAAACGCTCTTGATCAAGAATCCCTTTTCATCCTTACCCTTATCATGAATTATGAAGAAAAAGGAAAAGCAATCGGAAGAAGGATTATTTCTGAAAAGAGCCAAGAAGTCGAAATAAATTTATCTGAAGCACAAGTGAGACACCGGTTGAACTTCCTGAAAATGAAAGGTTATGTGGAAATAAAAAGAGGTAGAGCAGGGATTCATTTAACAAGAAAAGGGTTGGAGATTGTACGTAGTCTTTAGTCAAGGTTCGGATTTTCAGATACATAGAGGCTGTTTTATAAACAGCCTCTTTTTTTATGGAATAAAACGTCGATAAATTTAAGTTACAAATATTCAGAATTAATATTAAAATGAATAATGGGGATAGGGGTATGGGCTTATAAAATTTATACATAACGAGGGAATAGAAATGAAACTACAATTAAAAGCGGATTTAATGTTACTACTAGTTACATTTTTTTGGGGTGCATCCATCCTACTTACAAAACTTGGACTTGATGGCATAGAAGAATATAATTTAATCGCATTACGATTTATTATCGCTTTTCTTTTATCAGGTTTAATATTTTACAAACATTTATTTAAGATCGATTTTAAAACTGTAAAATATGCATTTATACTCGCTTCTGTCTTATTTATCGTTTACATTTTCGCGACTTTCGGTACAAAGTATACGAGTGTTTCTAATGCTGGTTTCCTACTATGTCTCACAGTCATTTTCATTCCAATATTATCAGCTATATTTTTAAAACACATTCCGGAAAAGAAAGTTATAGTAGGAATCATTTTAACGATAATAGGAATCGGCTTATTAACATTAACGAGCGAATTCAAAATCGGTAACGGCGATATATTTTGCATACTGTCTGCCCTGTTTTATGCGATCCACGTCATCATTACTGGAAGTGTAACGAAACATGTGAATTCCATTGCACTTGGAGTAGTGCAACTCGGCTTCGTCGGCCTATTTAGTCTTATTTTTTCATTCATTATCGAAACGCCAAAACTGCCTAGCACAACCAACTCATGGCTAATCATCCTAGCCTTAAGTATATTTTGCACCGCAGTCGCATTCATCGTGCAAGTTATCGCCCAGCAATACACTACACCTACCCATACAGGTCTTATTTTTTCATTAGAACCTGTCTTTTCCGCAGGCTTTGCTTTCGTTTTCACAGGTGAAACGCTGACAGGAAAAGGATACTTAGGGGCTACGCTTATATTATTGAGTGTGTTAATTGCTGAGTTGGATTTTAAGAGTTTGTTGAGGCCTAATTATAAGAAGAATATAGAGTAAACATTTCAATAGAATCAATAAACATACCCCAGAAAAATATGAGTTTATATTATTTTCATTCTCTTCACTTAGATTTTCTTTTTAGATGCTATCTTCAAACAAGGTAGCATCTAAAAAATGTTAAAAGGAATCTCTCCTTAGTATCTTCTTATACTCGATGTAGTTTGCATACTTGACCTTTTCTACGTTCTTTAATTACTTACTGAATATAGTCATACAGATTTTTCGCTAACAATAAACAAGTTACTGTAATGAAAAGGGCACGAACATACCCGCTCCCTTTTTTTATAGCGAATTTGGAACCAACAATCCCTCCAGCAATTTGAGCAATCCCCATTATAAAACCATACGCATAGTTGACTTGCCCTACATACATAAACATCAATAATGCACCAACATTACTTCCTAAATTAAGAAGCTTCGCATTACCTGCTGCTTTTAAAAAATCATACCCAATAAATAAAAGAGAAAACATTAAAAATGAACCTGTTCCAGGACCTAGAAATCCATCATAAAAACCAATAGCAAAAACAAAAAAAGTAAAAATAATGACGTGTCGACCAGACAATTTTTTATGAGTGGAAATACTACCCCAATCCTTTTTGAATATCGTATAAATAGCGACCGCACCAAGCATGATCAGCATTAATGGCTTCAATACTTCTGGATTCATTAAATGAACAGTCCATGCCCCTATTATGGAACCTATGAAAGTGAGCGGAACTAATTTAAACGCCGATTTCAAATCAAGATTACCAGAACGATAAAACACAATATTACTAGTTGCACTTCCCATTGTCGATGCTAGTTTATTCGTAGCTACTGCACTTGCTGGATTCAGTCCTGTAAATAATAAAGCTGGTAAAGCAATGAGTCCACCACCACCTACAACTGAATCAATAAATGCAGCTAAAAATCCAAAAGCAATCAAAATCATTAATACGGATGGGTCTAAATAAAAATCCATACTATTAACCTCCCCTTTAGTCACTATTCGAATAGTAACTAATAATTTGCTAAATGTAAATAGTTACTGTAACGTTAAAATATAAAAGCAAACATCGGAGGACGAAAAAAGTGGACTACATAGTGCAACAGCTTAAAAAAATTGGTTTCAATGAATATGAAGCTAAATCTTATGTATCTCTTGTTAAACAGGGGCCTGTCACAGCCTATCAAGTGAGTAAAGATTCGGGTGTCCCAAGAGCGCGAATTTATGAGATTTTAGGTAACCTTGTAGAAAAAGGAATTGTCATGAAAGAAGAAATAAATGACACCACCCGCTATTCACCTCTACCTGTTGAAATCTTTTTACAGAAGGCGCAAACAGAATGGCAATCTACTTACGAAGGAATAAGTGATTCATTAAAAAAACTAGAAACTTCCGAGGAAAAAACGGATAATCGAGTAATTACTTTAAAAGACAATCAAACAATCATTAGCTACTGTCAGACATTAATAAAAAAAGCAGAACGACGTATTGTCATTTCAATGTGGGATGAGATGTATGAAGCGTTAAAAGAAGATCTATCTGAAGTAGCTGATAAAGTTACAATACAAGGTATTACCCTACATGTTGAAGATCCCATTAAAAATCTAGAAGCCCATCGCATAACACCTTATACAGAAACCTTGTCTACAGAACATTGGTTTATTGTATCGATAGATTCTAAAGAGATGATTTATGGACCATCACTTGAAGAGCGTAATATTGCTTTTTATACAGATGACCCCGTTCATATATACTTATTAGAGGATTATGTATGGCATGATGTTTTAGTCAATCGACTTGTCCGACGTAGCCAAGATGATTTGCAGCAATGGATTACTGCAGAGAGAAAGTCTTTCTTTATGGGGAAATGAGAAGCATATTGAAAGAATCAAAAAATAAAGCATAAGTGAATGAAATAGAACACTTATGCTTTATTTTATTTGCAAAGTGATGCTCCAGCCTTTTCACTATTTCCCCTCCACAAACCGCCCAAACTCTTTCAAAAATCTCAGCTTAAAACTCCCCACAGGTCCATTCCGATGCTTCGCCACATGAATCTCCGTCATCTCTTTCTGCTTCGTTTCCTTATCGTAATAATCTTCGCGGTACATAAGCATAATGACATCCGCATCTTGCTCAATTTGTCCGGTCTCTCTTAAATCAGATAAAAGTGGACGCTTATCTTGCCGTGCTTCTACAGAACGAGATAATTGTGACAATGCTACTACACAAACATTTAATTCACGCGCCAATACCTTAAGCTTACGAGAAATTTCACTAATCTCTTGAAATCGATTGCCCTTATGCTTCGGATCGCCCGTAATAAGCTGCAAGTAATCTACAATAATTAAAATCTTTTTATCACCGTGCTTCCTCTTTAACTTACGAGTTTGCATCCAAATATCTTGCACTGTAACGCCTGCATTGTCGTAAATCTCAAATGGCAACTCACCAATCTCCGCAAACGCCTTACTCACCTTTTCCCAGTCCTCTATCGCAAAACGATGCTTCGGATTTTTCAGCCTACCTCCTGACACTTCGCCCACGCAAGACGCCATCCTTTTTAACAATTGCTTACTACTCATCTCTAACGAAAACAATCCAACTGCCGCTCCAGCCTTCGCCGCATGCAGTCCAACATTTAGCGCAAACGCAGTCTTCCCCATAGAAGGGCGTGCACCAAGGACGACAAAATCACCCTCCTGCAATCCGCACGTCATTTTATTTAGCGATGTATAACCAGTCTCAATACCAGTAATCTCTTTCACATCTTGATGAAGCTCCTCATACAAATCAACTAACGCATCCTTCAAATCAAACTCACATACAGAGTCTTTCTCCTCTAACTCACAAAGTGCCGTAATCGTTTCACCGATAACTTTCTCACTCTTCTCCGCAATAAGACGCTCCCCCATCTTGTGCCCGAGAACACCAGCCTGATACATTTTCCACGCACCTCGAACAAGCCCCTCATAATAAGAGAAGTTGGCAGTTGTAGGCACACCATCCATTAACCCTATAAAATACTCCATTCCCCCGATGCCCTTCAAAAAATTCGGATCCAACCTAGAAGTGAAAGTCACAAGATCAATCGGTTGCCCCTCGCCTTCCATCTTTCGCATTAACTGAAATATAGACTTATGTACTGGCATAGAAAAATACTGCTCCGTCAAACGGCACTCCTTAATAAGCTCTCCATCAATTAATAGAGAACCTAACACCGTCGTCTCCGCCTCCACATTTTGAATACTCATGGCCGCCACCCGCGCTCCGCTAAAAAGCGCTGCAACTCCTCCTCAGATGGCGCATTCTTCTCCCACTCCTCACACCTCGCCAAAAACTCCTCCGTCTCCCCCGTACTAACAGACGACTCCTTCTTCCGAAAGCTCGCCGTATCCGCCTCAACCTCAGAAACTTTCGTAAATCCTTTCCCGTGCCACCCTCTCAAAATGCCCTTCACATAAGCAACCGTCCGCTTATTATTCTCAAACGCAATTTGAAGAGCCTTCAGCACAAGCTCCTCTGACAAATCTTCCATCCACGCACTCAGTTCCTCCACAGTATGCGGAGACAAACTTCCGAAATGTTGCTCATAAAAAGAAAACACGCGACTTCCCGTCTCTTCTTCTATAACCTCTTCTTCCGCCTCTGTCTCCTCACAAACTGGCTCAACATCATCCACAGCCAAATCACTCGGCATACCGAAATGCGCTAAAAGCATCGGAACATTCAGCTCCTCCTCTACGCACTTCTGAAGAAATATATGTACAAACTCCTTATTCTTCACACCCTTCAGCTCACGAAGCACACACTTCTCCACATTCATATTCGTCACCGGATTATAACGAAGCCAATTCAAAACGAATAACTCACGAGTATCCGCATCATAAAGAATCTTCCCATAATCAATGAAGCGCTGCACAAGCTTATCAACAGTCTCCCGATTATAACCCGTCTCCATCTCAGCTAACCGCTTTGGAAAAGGAAAAATCCCACACTGCGTCGTCTTCGAACAAGTTAACAAATAAACATAAAAATACCGCTCCTCCGGCGTCAAATCCAAAACAAAATCATCCTGCCAAAAATTCACCTGCACAGTACGATACACCGCCA
Source organism: Bacillus sp. AP50 (assembly GCF_040492675.1). Lineage (NCBI taxonomy): Bacteria > Bacillati > Bacillota > Bacilli > Caryophanales > Bacillaceae > Bacillus > Bacillus sp. AP50. The sequence goes on along the minus strand of NZ_JBEUTW010000147.1, from coordinate 3,938 downwards.
CCCTAATTCCTCCCGTCTCCGTTCAAAAGTAAAAGCCCCTTCATAATATATATGGGAGACTGGCCGGGTTTTTGGCGTGTTATTTCAAATTTTTTTTGACTACTACTACGGTGTTTGTTGTTGTAGTTGTTTTTGTTATGTTTTTTCTTAGTGATTTATTACTTGGTAGGGGCTTGTAAGGGGCTTATGAGGGGCTAGTTATCGGTTACTTCGATTAAAAATACTCGATTTGAGAAGCCACCTCTTTCTTCTGCTTTCTTTTTTCGGATTTTGTTGATTTCTTCTAGTGTTGTGCCTTCGTGTTCGGCTAGGGCGTTTATTAGTTCTAGTAGGTCGGATAGTTCTTCTAGTTTATGTTCTTTTGTGTCTGCTTCTAGGTATTCGGTTAGTTCTTCTTCTGTTTTCTTGCAGATTTCTTTTATGTATTCGTCTTGGGGTAGGATTATTGTTGTGGGTGTTTTTCCGTTAGCTTTTATGATTTGTGGGATTTTGTTTCGGATTAGTTTGTTGTAGGTTGGCATGTCGGTTTCCCTCCGTTTGATTTTTCTTCTATTATAATGGAAAAGCAGTTTAACTAGGTGTTAAACTGCTTTGTTGCTTCTTATTAATTAATATCAATTTTTTCTACTAACATTGCTGGAATACTAATTTCGCCACCCATAGTAGATTTATAAGTATATATACCTGCAGATTTCCCCTTAACAGTAACATTATCTTTTTCTAACACTCTTGAATTTAGAATGTCACTTTTATAAACAACGTATAATACTTTATCGTAATTTCCATTAACCGCTATTCTTAATTGAGTCTCACCTTGTCCTTCCATTACTTGAAGAACTTTTCCTGTAAATTTAGCTTTCTTTCCTTTAAAATCATCCGGTGTTCTAGCTAATTGATCATATGTAATTCCTGTTTCATATCCAATGCGCTCTTCTTCCTCTTTTGCTGCTTTCTCCGCTGCTGCTTTCTCTGCCGCCGCTTGTTCTGCTGCTGCCTTCTCCGCTGCTGCTTTCTCTGCTGCTGCTTTCTCTGCCGCTGCTTTCTCTGCCGCTGCTTGTTCTGCTGCTGCCTTTTCCTCAGCTGTTAACTCTTTCTTCTGCTCAGCTTTAGCTGGTTTAGCCACAGCTTTTGTCTCTTCTGCCTTTTTCGTATCATCAGCAGTTACACCAACTAAAACAAACATTGCTATTACACCTATTCCATAGAACTTTAACACACTTTTTCTATTTCGTTTTCCTTCTTCTCCCCATCTAACTACTAATTGAGGTTTAATAATCCCAATAATTAATGCTATTAAGCATACAACAAATAATAATGCAAATAAAGTATTCAAATCGCTTATCCCTCTCACTTTTTTATTTAATTACAATTAATTTCATTCAAACTATATATTCCCATGTTTTAATGTTTTTTTCAACACAAAATTATTTGATTGATTTGTCAGATAATAAAAATTAACACTTATCAAATAAACTACCTGTAAAAATACTTATAAAGGTAGTAAACGGAAGGATTTGTATTACAATGATGATCAATGAAAAAAGAATAAAGCATGATATCGAAAATAGTTTTTAGTCTTAATAAAACAGAAAGACAGATTCCCCATTTTATTACTAATAGGGAAACTGTTTACTTACAGGCTATATTTTATTGATTGCTTCTTTTATATACTGTTCTTCCTCACCCGTAAAAAGAGTGGGGAATTCGGCTAATGGGATTTTTGATTGTTTGATTATATCCTCTATATCACTTTGAGAGATATCAAGGTAGTTCGTTACCTCTTCGATTAAGTTACAAAATTCCTTCAAAGTAACTTGAACATCATGATGACTCGGATCCTTCTCTTCTACCTTATACTTTTTCAACTTCCCTATCACATCCATAAAACGTCGATCAAACTTATCTTTTAATTCCTTATTATTATAAAACGTTTGAACACTCTCCTTTGAAAAATGTTCCTCTAACCATTCTTTATTTTCTTTCTCCCATATAAAAGTTTGAAGAAAAGAAGAAAACAAAGCAACATCCACTCGTTCTTCCTTTTGAAACTTCTTCGCCATCTCATCCATATGCGAAAGTACCTTCGCAATTCTTTCTTGCTCCGCCAAAAGCATCTCTCTTTGAAAATTCATTTGTCTTAAAAATTCTTCAGTCTCAATATCACGCTGCAATATAATATTTTGAATTTCCCCAAGCGAAAAACCAAGATGCTTAAACGATTGAATTTGCTGCAGCACATACAAATCATCTTTCGTATATAACCGATGCCCGCCCTCAGTATAATCGCTCGGCTTTAATAAATTAATCTTGTCATAATAACGAAGCGTCCGCACCGTAACATCCCCAACACTTGCAAACTCACTAATCATCCACGCCATATCATCACCTACTCTACTAACTTCTCTCTCACATACTGAAGCATATGAGAAAAACTCATCTCATTCTGCCTACAATATTGAAACAAACCTACAACAAGCAATAAAAAAGGAATATTCCCTCTATAACGATTTTCATACTCGCTAATACCATCATAAAAATACTCATACTTTCTTTTTCGTAAAACGATATAAATCGCAATAAACAACACGGCAATCATAATAAAAATTCGCTTTCCCCTTACCTCCACTTCTTGTTTCATCACCTATTCTCCTTCCACTATATACTTATCTTCTTTAAATACAGGAATTCTAATGAAATAACGATATGGCTCGTCGCGTATTACTTTCCACGCAACAATGATCACTTGAACGACCTCAAAGGCAAACACAATCCAAAACAAAACATCACTAATACGCGAACTAATATTAAATAGAAGAAAGATTAACAAATGAAAGTTGAACGCCTTTCGGCAATGGTATTTGTACCCTTCATTTTTACGTGCCAGTGTGATGTACATGAGTAATGGTGAAAAGATTCCTATTGCGGCTGAGAGTAATAGCATGATGATGGTGTTTCTTTTTTCTTTTGTGGTGGTTTTCATGAGTGGTTTTGTCCCCCTTTTTATTTTGTCTTCTTTAGGTTAGGGGATGACGTTGGGGTAGGTGCAAGGGGATTGTATAAAAAAATTTAGTAACACTAATATAGGATAAGAGCTTTACAATGACAGGGTGGAAGTCGTGAATTCAAGCCTCTCCGGGTCATACAGTTAGTTATATCAAGAATTTGAGTACGTTTCTTAACAATTAAAAATGTTATGGTCATTACCAAACCGGTATGACTAAACAAAAATCACTTCGCAAAAAATGCGGTGTGGTTTTTGTTGTTAAAATTTGCTGTCCTTGATTTTTTGGACGATAGAGAGTTTAAAAATATTACATCGAAAACGCTACAAAGCTATCGGGATATTCTGAAACAGTTTGAAAATTTCTGTTTAGAACATGATGTTATTAATGTCGAGGATATTACTACAATTATTATGAAGCGATACATCTTGCATTATCAAAAGAAAGGAAACAACGCAACGCTACCTTCCCTAAAGTCGTCACGCTGTTTGGCAATGACTTTGCCTTCCTGATTACGTTCTATAATTAAGTTTCTTTCCATTTCTGCCACTGCTAATAATGTAGTTAAAAAGAACCTTCCCTTTGTGGTATCTTCTAATAGTCCTTTTACAATCACGATTCCCTCAACAGTGTTTCTTGCTAGTCTATCTAGTTTAGTGACAACTAATGTATCACCTTCTTTTAGGATTGAAAGAACTTCTTTTAACTGGGGTCTGTCTGATTTTGTTCCTGTAAACTTCTCAGAATAAATATTGTCACAGCCTTCATTTTCTAATGCTGTTAATTGTACATCTAATTCTTTTGACACTGTACTTACTCGTACGTATCCGTATTTCATTATGTAATAGCCTCTTTTTTACCGTCCATTTATGACAACTAAGTTATGACCCTCTTTTTGAAAAAAGTAGAATTAAAATATCTATAGTATTATATAAT
>NZ_JBEUTW010000146.1:0-64124 GCF_040492675.1 Bacillus sp. AP50 | reverse complement strand
ACCGATAGAAAGTCAAGAGGGTATACGATATATTCTCCCAGAAGATATTGTATATGTAAGTAAAAATAAAGAAAATAAAACTGTTTCAATTTACACAACGAATAATCAGTATATTTCAACATATACACTTCAGGAATTAGAAAATAAGCTAAATGCATATGATTTTTTACGTGTACATAAAAGCTATTTAATTAATATGTCATATGTAAAAGAACTGAAACCTTATTATAATGGCACGTATAATTTGTATTTAGATAGGTATGATGAGCAACCGATTCCAGTCAGTCGTAATTATGTAAAACGCCTTCGAAATAACATTGAATTATAGTAGGTAATGAGAGTATTTTAACATGATAAACTGAAAATCCTTCATGATAGGGAGGATTCAAGTTAGATATTCAGAAAATTTAGTACAATCTCCACTAAGAAATAGTATTGGGGGAATTGTATGTGAAGACATTGAAATCGATCTTACTTTGGGGCATTATTACAGCAGTAGGAGCAGGTGCTTTTGGGGTAGTAGCTTTATCACAAGGTGAAACCATTAATGCTGTATGGCTCTTAGTAGCTGCCGTATGTGTATATGCAGTTGCTTATCGCTTTTATAGTAGATTTATAGCGAGAAAGGTTTTTAATTTAGATGATAATCGGCAAACACCAGCCCATACATTAAACGATGGGAAAGACTATGTTCCAACAAATAAGTGGGTATTGTTTGGACATCACTTTGCAGCGATTGCTGGGGCGGGACCTTTAGTAGGACCGATTTTAGCAGCACAAATGGGATATTTACCAGGAACCATTTGGATTATTGTTGGGGTAGTTGTTGCGGGGGCTGTCCAAGATTTTGTCATTTTATTTGCTTCGATGAGACGTAATGGTAAATCGTTAGGAGAAATGATTAAGGATGAGATTGGACCTGTTACAGGACTAATTGCAATGATAGGTATTTTAGGAATTATGATTATTTTATTAGCAGTATTAGCGTTAGTCGTAGTAAAGGCACTAATCGGAAGTCCTTGGGGAATGTTTACGATAGCAGCAACGATTCCTATCGCTATTTTAATGGGAGTTTATATGCGCTATATTAGGCCTGGTCGTGTTGGAGAAGGATCAGTAATTGGCATTATCCTACTTATTTTATCTCTTGTTGGAGGACAGTATGTAGCAGAAAATCCAACACTTGCAAGTATGTTCACATTTAGTGGTGAAACAATTGCTATTATGCTTATTGTATATGGATTTATCGCATCGGCATTACCAGTTTGGATGCTTTTAGCACCACGTGATTATTTAAGTACATTTTTAAAAGTCGGAACAATTGTAGGGTTAGCAATCGGTATCTTAATTGTAGCACCAGATTTACAAATGCCAGCAGTTTCGAAATTTATTGATGGAACTGGTCCTGTGTTTTCTGGAAACTTATTCCCGTTCTTATTTATTACTATTGCTTGTGGTGCAGTGTCTGGATTCCATGCTCTCGTTTCATCAGGTACGACGCCGAAGATGATCGAGCAAGAGGGACACGCACAGCCAATCGGTTATGGAGCAATGTTAATGGAGTCGTTTGTAGCAGCGATGGCGATGATTGCGGCTTGTGTATTAACACCGGGAACGTATTTTGCAATTAATAGCCCCGCAGCACTTATCGGTACAGATGTTTCGCAGGCAGCTCAAGTTATTTCCTCATGGGGATTTGCTATTACACCAAATGAACTAAAAGATCTCGCTGTAAATGTTGGAGAGCAAACAATTTTATCACGTACAGGTGGTGCGCCAACATTAGCGATAGGTATGGCATATATTTTCTCACAAGTAATAGGTGGAACGGCCATGATGGCATTTTGGTATCATTTTGCGATTCTCTTTGAAGCTCTATTCATTTTAACAACAATTGATGCCGGAACGCGTGTCGGCCGATTTATGATTCAAGATATTTTAGGGCATGTATATAAGCCATTTGGGAAAACGGATTCTACATTAGCGAATGTAATCGCTACAACATTATGTGTATTAGGGTGGGGATATTTCTTATACCAAGGGGTAATAGATCCGCTCGGTGGAATTAATACATTATGGCCACTTTTCGGTATTGCAAATCAAATGCTAGCAGGTATTGCATTATTACTTGGAACGACAATTTTGTTCAAAATGGGAAAAAAGGCGTACGTTTGGGTAACACTTATTCCAACTGTCGGGTTGCTGATTGTAACGATGACGGCGGGATATCAAAAGCTATTTCATGAAAATCCTAAAATTGGATTTCTATCGCATGCAAAGGTATTTCAGGGAGCATTAGATGAGGGAAAAGTGTTAGCGCCAGCAAAAAATGTTGCTCAAATGAAGCAAATTATTTTCAATGATTATATCGATGCAGCGCTTTGCGGAATTTTTATGATAGTTGTAATCGCTGTGTTAATTTCAGCACTTCGAATTTGGATCCAAGTATTAAGAAATAAGCCAATGCCGTTAAAAGAGGCACCATATATTCCTAGAGATGAAAGTGAGTCGAGGAACTATGCTTAAAAAGTTGTGGCAAGTATGGGGTGAAAGAAAACGCTTTATTAGTTTGCTCGTTGGGGTACCAAGTTATGAAGTATATGTGGAGCATATGAAAAAGCATCATCCTGAAGAAGAGGTTGTATGTCAAAAGCAATTTTTTGCTGAGGCACAAGAAGCAAGATTTAATGCAAAGGGTGGAAAAATATCACGCTGTTGTTAATGAAAAAGGGCGAGTTTTCGCCCTTTTTATTTTTTTGCTGTTTCACGTGGAACAGCAAAAATAAACAAAATATTTGGGAATTAAAGGTATTTCGTATACAATAAGGTGAGGAAGGGGATAGATGGAAAAGTAGGGAGATTATTTTATGTTAAGGGACTTATTTGTAAATACAACAATTATTCTTTCCTTTATTTTTATTGGAGGTCAGCTTTTAAGGGATAAGTCGTTAAAAGAAGGATTCTCTTTTGGGCAGAAATGTGTAGTAGGCATTTTTACTGGGATACTAGGTATAGTATTAATGTATTTCAGTGTTCGTGTTGGTACCATTCTATTGGATTTACGCTACTTAGCTGTTATTCTAGCTGTTATTATTGGAGGACCGATAGCGAGTACCATAACAATTGGTATGATTTTAGTAACTAGGCTGTTGTTTATGGATTATTCATTAGCTTCTCAAGTGGCTTTTTATACAATCATTGCGATAGGAATAGGGAGTATCTTTATTTCGCGCATGAAGCTTTCTTTAGGGGGAAAGTGGGTATGGTTACACACATATATTTTATCTATTCTAATCCCAGCGTTATATATATGGTTAATTAAAGAGATCCACATAGTGGGATTATATTTAATTTCTAGTATTATTACAGGTTACATAACATTCATAAGTACAAATTATGTTTTACAATCCAATGAGTTATTTCAAAAGATGAAACAATACGCAACGATAGATGCATTGACAGGTTTAGGAAACGTAAGACAGTTTGATTTAGAGATGAATCGTCATATTAGTAATAAGAACATGAAAAATGATTCGTTTTGTTTACTACTTATAGATATTGACCACTTTAAGTATGTAAATGATACGTACGGGCATCCTGCAGGGGACGAAGTGCTAAAACAAGTAGGATGTATTTTACGAGAAACTTCACAATTTCCAGATTTGGCTTTTCGAAAGGGTGGAGAGGAGTTTGCACTTTTGATACCGAATAAGGGATTAGCTTACGGAATTCTTACGGGCGAGCAAATTCGTACAGCTGTTGAAAGTCACTCATTTCAATTGTTAGATGAAACGAAAATAAAAATTACAGTTTCGGTGGGGGTTTCAGAATATGAAGAATCACCGGAGCAATTTATTCAAGCGGCAGATGATGCGTTATACTACTCGAAACGAAATGGTAGAAATAAGGTCAGCTCTGTATCTTAAAGATAAGATGACCAGAAGACATAAAGCTTATAAAAAACACTCACAGAGGCAATGTATGAACTTTGTGAGTGTTTTTTATTTATATATTAGACAAGTTCTTTTGATACAACAAATTTACGATATGCACCATGGTGAGTTGGACCTACGTATTCGTTAATTTTGAATGAGTAACGAATAGCAGCTGTGATGAATTCTTTAGCAGTTTTTACTGCTTCTTTCACAGGTTTTCCTTTTGCAAGTTCTGCTGTAATTGCAGCAGAATATGTGCAACCTGCGCCGTGTGTATTTGTCGTATCAATTTTTTCTGATTCTAGAAGGTCGAATGTTTCTCCATCATATAGGACGTCGATTGCAGTTTCCGTACCAAGTTTGCTACCGCCTTTAATTAGGACGTATTTCGCACCTAAAGCATGGATCTTTTTCGCTGCTTCTTTCATGTCTTCAAGAGAATTAATCTTTACGCCACTTAATTGGTAAGCTTCAAATAAGTTTGGTGTTACAACTAATGCCTTTGGAACAAGAACGTCACGTAAGCAATCATTCGTTTCAGGATGTAATGCTTCATCAGCACCTTTACATACCATAACAGGGTCAACTACTACATTTTTGAAATTGTGCTTTTCGATTGTTTCTGCAACCATTTCAATAATTTCTACTGATCCAAGCATACCTGTTTTTAAAGCGTCTACGCCAACACCTTCAATTGTTGTTTCTAATTGTGGTTTTAATGTAGAAGCTGGGATTGGAAATACGTTATGTGCCCAACCGTTATGTGGATCCATCGTTACGATTGTTGTAAGAGATGTCATTCCGTATACGCCCAGTTCTTGGAATGTTTTTAAATCTGCTTGTATACCAGCACCGCCACTTGTGTCAGAACCAGCGATAGTAAGTGCTTTATTTAATGTCATTATGAAAGCCCCCTCGAGTGATATAATGAAAACTATGTTCTCACCATTATATCAATGTTACGAATAAGTACAAAGTGAAAAGTAGATGATTTATTTTAAGAGCTATTTAAAATCTTGTATGCAGGAGACTGAGTATGTTTCGAGATAATCGTACAAATGAATTAGTTATATTAAAGGAAATTGCAGAAACATTAAATACATCAAATGATACATATCATGTATTGCAAGCTGTCCTAGAGAAATTACTAAGTGTAACAGGTTTAACGACAGGATGGATTTTTCTTGCGGATGAAAATGGGAAGTATACGAAGTTAATTGATTATCAATTACCAGAGGCACTTACATATGAAAATAAACGCCCGATGTGCGAAGGTGAATGTTGGTGTTTACGAGGTTTTGTAGATGGAAAATTAGAGAGAGCCGTTAATATTATTGAATGTAAAAGAATTAATAATGCAATTGAATATAATTGGGGGGATACGGAGGGCATTCTTCATCATGCTACGGTTCCTTTAAAAGCTGGGGGAGAAAAATTTGGGTTGTTAAATGTTGCAAGTCCGGGTAAAACACATTTTTCAGAAGAAGAATTAGTATTACTCCAATCGGTTGCCTTCCAAATTGGTACGGCTTTAAAGCGAACAAAATTATATGAAAATGAAAAGAGAAGAGCACATTATTATGTGAAATTAGAGCGTTTCATTCAAGATTTAAAAACGATTCATAAGTTTAATGTACTACCTGAAAAAGTGGTAAATCACGTAGGTGAAGTATTTCAATGGAATCAAGTAGCGCTTTTTATTAGGGAGGAAAAAGAATTATCTCTGCGAGCGTCTTACGTTCAGGAAGAGTTAAAAGAGGATATAAAAGAGGCGGCCAAGAGGGCGTTAGAACAAGATGAACCAGTTCTAATAAAACATCAAATAGGACATAATGTACATCTAAATCGAGCTGTTATTGCTACACCAATACATATTCAAAACCATATATTTGGTGTTTTATGTGTTAGCCTGAATAATGGAGAGTTTGATGCTAATACAATAGACGTAATTCAAGCATTATCGAACCATGTTTCGTTAATAATAGAGAATTTGAGGTTAAACGAGCAGCGCCGTGAACTTGTGCGAATGGAAGAAAGAAATCGGTTAGCAAGAGATTTACATGATTCTGTTTCGCAAAAATTATTTTCATTAACCTTCATGACAAAAGGCGCCGAGGCAGTTTTAAAAGGTAAAAATGAAAAGGTAGATCAATCTTTGCATGAGATGCGTGAACTTGCGCAAGGAGCTTTGAAAGAAATGAGGACATTAATTTGGCAGCTTCGTCCGGCGGGATTAGAAAAAGGATTATTGCCAGCTCTAAAGCAGTACGGTGAAAATTTGGGACTGAAAATTAGGGAGCAAGTTACGGGTGTTCGTGATTTACCTCGTGTAGTAGAAGAAGCTTTGTGGCGCATAGGCCAAGAAGCACTGAACAATGTAAGTAAGCATGCAGGTATAAAAGAAGCGACGATTTATTTTACAGTGAATGAGAAAAATGTATCATTAGAAATAGTTGATCAAGGAAAGGGATTTGTGGAAAAGAATATAAAAGAAAAGAAATCACTAGGTATGACTACGATGCGTGAAAGAGTAGAATTAGTTGGTGGAACAATTAAAATTGTAAGTAGTAATAAACGAACGAGCGTAAAAGTAAATGTACCATTATGATGTGAAAATGAGGGAAGTTTGTGAAAATAAAAGTATTGTTAGTTGATGATCATACAGTCGTTTTAAAAGGATTAGCATTTTTCTTAAGTACACAGGAAGATTTAGAGTTAGTTGGAGAAGCGAATAATGGGAAAGAAGCGTTAGTGAAAGTAGGAGAAACAACTCCCGATGTTATATTAATGGATTTATACATGCCTGAAATGGATGGTGTTGAGGCGACGGCATATATTAAAAAAGAGTATCCAAATGTGAAAGTAATTGTATTAACTAGCTTTTCTGATCAGGCGCATGTGTTACCTGCATTAAGGGCTGGAGCAAGTGGGTATATTTTAAAAGATGTAGAACCAGATCAGCTTGTTGAGGCTATTCGAAGCGCATATAAAGGTAATATTCAATTACATCCGGATATAGCAAATGCTCTTCTCTCTCAAACGTTACCTGTAGAAGAAAAGGAAGAAGAACCTTCTATTCAAGTGGATGTGCTAACAGCGAGAGAAAATGAAGTATTGCAGCTATTAGCGAAAGGGATGAGCAATAAGGAAGTTGCATCTGTTTTAGTTATTACAGAAAAGACGGTTAAGGCGCATGTAAGTAGCATTTTGAGTAAGTTGAATTTATCTGATCGTACGCAAGCGGCATTATATGCAGTGAAAAATGGAATTGTATAAGACGAAAGTCGTAAGACCAAGTTCGCCTTTGGAAGGTGGACTTTTTTTATGGAAAAATACGTCTATGTGAGGACGAAATTGTCATTATATAAAGATAAAATATGTTTGTAAGCAACAAAACAACAATTACAAGGGATACCTTTTTTGAAAGCATATAACAACATAAGAGTGAGTACTAGGAGGAATAAATAATGGCAACAGTTTTATTCGTTAAAGCAAATAACCGTCCAGCGGAACAAGCAGTTAGTGTAAAATTATATGAGGCATTTTTAGCAAACTATAAAGAAGCACACCCAAATGATACAGTAGTAGAACTTGATTTATATAAAGAAGAATTACCATATGTAGGCGTAGATATGATTAATGGTACATTCAAGGTAGGTAAAGGATTTGATTTAACAGAAGAAGAGGCAAAAGCAGTAGCAGTTGCTGATAAGTATTTAAATCAATTCCTAGAAGCTGATAAAGTTGTTTTCGGCTTCCCATTATGGAACTTAACGATTCCAGCAGTATTGCACACATATATTGATTATTTAAACCGTGCTGGTAAAACGTTCAAATATACGCCAGAGGGTCCAGTTGGCCTAATCGGAGATAAGAAGATTGCATTATTAAATGCAAGAGGCGGCGTATATTCAGAAGGTCCAGCAGCTGAGGTAGAAATGGCTGTTAAATATGTAGCAAGTATGATGGGCTTCTTCGGCGCAACAAACATGGAAACAGTAGTTATTGAAGGGCATAACCAATTCCCAGATAAAGCAGAAGAAATCATTGCTGCAGGTCTTGAAGAAGCAGCTAAAGTAGCAAGTAAATTTTAATTAAAAGTATAATCGTCACTCGAAAAAACAGCATTAACATGTAAACGTTAATGCTGTTTTTTTATATTTTTAGTTCATCAGCAAGTTTTTCTAATGTATTTCGATCTTGTATATAATATGTTCGGCCTTCTTTTCTTAAATAATTTTGTTGGCAAAACTGATTTAATACATATAAAAGATGACGGTAGCTGACATTTAAATATTCCGAGGCCTCGGTATGCTTTTCTATATAACAATTATTTTGCTCTGTTAATAAAATAAAAGCAGCTAATCGATTTTCAAAAGGATAACTATAGTTTTTTGCGTGATTTTCAGTGCGAGTAATTGTCTTTTCTCCAATAAATTTACATAAGTGCTGTAAAAACGTTGCATCTTGTAATAAAAGTTGCTGACAATCTTTAAGAGGAAGTGTCAAACACACACAATCTTCTAGTACTTCAACGGACTTAGTAATATTTTCTACTCCTATTAATCCTAATTCCCCGATAAAAGATGGTGCTTGAATAAAATTAATTAATGAAACCTTCCCGTTTTTATGACTCATATATATTTTTGCTTTCCCAGAAATTAAGTAATAGAGATAAGGGAGAGCATTTCCTTCGCTACATATCATCTCTTTCGTTTGAAAAGAATGCAGCTCTACATATGGCAAGACATGAAATGAAAATAGGGTATGGAATTGATGGATTCGCATGTATTGATAAATTTCTTCCTCATTTTTGCTGATTTTCATATTTTCACCCCCATGTATAGTATGAGATATCTCCTATTATCTTTACAAGAAGGAATGATACGATTTATGTAAATTTGTTTTTGTAGAAAAGAGAGTGTGATGAATTTATGAAAAAATATAAAACATTGTTATTTGATGTAGATGATACATTACTAGATTTCCAAAAGGCTGAAAAAGTGGCTTTACGGGTGCTTTTTGAAGAGAAGGGAATCCCTTTAACAGACGAGATAGAGGCTCGTTATAAAAAAATAAATAAAGGTCTTTGGGATGCTTTTGAAAAAGGAGAACTATCACGCAATGAAGTTGTAAATACAAGATTTTCTCTGTTGTTTAAAGAGTATGGAGAAGAAGTAGATGGAATATTATTGGAAAATAATTATCGTAACTACTTAGAAGAAGGAAATCAACTCATGCAAGGTGCGTTTGAATTTATAAATCAAATTCAAGGAGAGTATGAATTGTATATAGTGACAAATGGTGTTTCTAAGACGCAAGATAAACGTTTGCGTAATGCAGGTTTACATTCATTATTTAAAGATGTTTTTGTTTCGGAAGATACAGGTTTTCAAAAACCGATGAAAGAGTATTTTGATTATGTTTTTGAACGGATTCCTAACTTTGCACCTGAAGCAGGGCTGATTATTGGGGATTCATTAAGCGCTGATATGAAAGGTGGATATGTAGCGGGAATTGATACTTGTTGGTTTAATCCAGAAAGGAAATTAAATGATAGTGGGATTATACCGACATATGAAGTGCATAATTTTGAGGAGTTAGAAGCGTTATTAAAGCAGCATGTGTAATAAAAAAATAGGCAGTGGAGCTTTCATCCCCACTGCCTATTTTTATTAATTTTTATTTTCGTTATGTTTTGGGAGCGGAAAGGCATTCCCGATAGCAGCTGCACCAAGCATGGGCAATAGTAAATTAAGCGGGAAAAACATAAGTAATAGTAATGTTATAGCTATTGGCTTTCGTAACGCATAGCTTGAAATTGCTGTCGTTACGATGGCAACAGATGCTACTGGATCTATAGGAAGAATAGATGCTACAGCGTATCCGATACTTGACCCGGAAAATATAATTGGGAAGATATGTCCACCTCGCCACCCTGTGTTCAAACAAACGGCAGTAATGCACAACTTTAAAATCCCTGAAAGAAGTAGTATCCAAAAAGATAAATGGCTCCATTCAACAACTAATTCTTTTAATTGATGTTCACCTGAAAATAATGTGTACGGAAGAAAAGTTCCCGCAATTCCTAATAAAATACCACCGATAATTCCGAGTGTCAGTTTGTATTCCCTAAAAGGGTGAATTAACTTCTCTAATGTGAATTCTAACTTGAAATAAAAGAAACCAACTATAGCACCGATACTAGCAAGTGGAAGAAATGCGATCCATTCATTGAAAGAAAGTGCACCTTCCCCGAAATCAACAATAAAGGATCCACGATTATCGAGTTTACTCAGTAGTAAATAAACAGAAAAACCTGCGAAAGTAGTAGCTAAGTATACAATCGCCTTTTTTCCTTTAGAAAAAGCAGCAATTTGTTCCCCCTCATTTTCATTTGGTGCTAAATAACCGAATAATGGTGCGTTAAAAATGACACTTAAAGTAGCTCCAATTCCGATCTCGGTTAGCTCATTCATACTCTTTAAGGCAAATTTAAAGCGATCCCCTACCCATGTGCACAGTCCGCCTATAATTCCAACTAGTGCGGCTTCTGGACCAAGACTAGCACCGAAAATTAAAACAATAATCGCTGTTAAAGTAGCCTGATGGACAAAGCGATATTCGATTCGACCAGTTTTTTTATATTCAGCCATCACTTCAGGCATAAGGCGTGGGTATGTACCGAAATGTTTTTGTGATAGACCAACAAGGACCCCGCCAATTATTGTTACGCAAAGGGTGTAATAAGAGGGAAAAGAGAGAACTTCAGGCAAGTATCCCCAAATAAAGTGGATTCCAATATTTATTGTGACTAAAAATAACCAGACTGTAGCTCCTACTATAGATCCTAGAAGAATGCCATATAGAGCAAGTATGTACTGCATATCTTTTTTATTTGTCATGTTATACCTCCGTTATGTAAATCTTAGTAGGTAAAAAAGTGAAATATACTAGTGAAAAATGGATTGAATATATATAGTATCTTTTTGAGAAGATGGCCTATTCAACATATAGGCTAACTTTAGGGGAATTTGAATTTATAGGTTAAATTACTTATTTAATTTTATAGACTGATTTGAGGTTTTTAAAGGTCTTTTTTGAAATAGACTAGAATATATTTCTTTTGTTGCTTTATATGAAACTGTTAACATTTATTTTAGAACATTCAGAAAAACCGTTTGACATTAGGAAATTATTGCTATAAAATCAACGGTAATTGCATAGTCTTATCAAGAAAAGGTGGAGGGACAGGCCCGATGAAACCTTGGCAACAGCCGTATAACGGAATTGTGCCAAATCCTGCAGGTAGTAATCCTGAGAGATAAGAAAGAGCCTTTAGAGCGTGTTTTCAAACTGCTCCTTTCTTGTTTTCAGGAAAGGGGCAGTTTTTTATTTTGTATAAAAGAAAGGAGAATGAGAGATGGGAGAATCATGGGGAAAAGGAACAATTTGTGTGCAAGGTGGCTATACGCCAAAAAATGGTGAACCACGTGTTTTACCACTTTATCAAAGTACAACATATAAATACGATACTTCAGATGATTTAGCAGCCCTATTTAACTTAGAGGCAGAAGGATATATTTATACACGTATTGGAAACCCTACTCTAGCCGCATTTGAGCAGAAGTTATCAGATTTAGAAGGCGGTGTAGGAGCTGTTGCAACGGCTTCTGGGCAAGCAGCTATTATGCTCGCAGTTTTAAATATTTGTAGTAGTGGGGATCATTTACTTTGTTCTTCAACGGTTTACGGGGGAACGTTTAATTTATTTGGAGTGAGTTTGCGTAAACTGGGCATTGATGTTACGTTCTTTAATCCAAATTTAACGGCAGATGAAATTACGGCGCTTGCTAATGACAAGACGAAACTTATCTATGCAGAATCGTTAGGAAATCCAGCGATGAATGTTTTAAATTTTAAAGAATTTTCAGCTGCTGCTAAAGAATTAGAGGTACCTTTTATCGTTGATAATACATTAGCAACTCCTTATTTATGCCAGGCGTTTGAACATGGGGCAAATATTATTGTTCATTCTACGACGAAGTATATCGATGGGCATGCGAGCTCCTTAGGCGGTATTGTAATTGACGGTGGAAACTTTGATTGGACAAATGGAAAGTATCCTGAACTTGTTGAACCAGATCCAAGTTATCACGGTGTAAGTTACGTTCAAAACTTTGGTGCAGCAGCGTATATTGTGAAAGCACGTGTTCAGCTATTAAGAGATTATGGAAATTGTATGAGCCCATTCAATGCATATATTAGCAATATTGGCTTAGAAACATTGCATTTACGAATGGAACGTCATAGTGAAAATGCTCTTGCAGTTGCTAAGTGGCTTGCTAATCATGAACGTATTGAATGGGTGAATTATCCGGGCTTAGATAGTAATGAAAATTACTCATTGGCACAACAGTACTTGAAAAAAGGTGCTAGTGGTGTTTTAACTTTCGGTATTAAAGGCGGATTAGAAGCAGCAAAAGAATTTATCGCAAATGTAAAACTAGCAACTCTTGTAACACACGTAGCTGATGCACGAACTTGCGTTATACATCCTGCTAGTACGACGCATAGACAATTAAATGCTGAAGATCAGCGTTTAGCTGGTGTTACATCTGATTTAATTCGTTTATCAGTTGGTATAGAAGATGTTTCTGATATTATTGCAGATTTGGAAGCAGCTCTAGTTGGGGGCAAAACACATGCCGATCATAATTGATAAAGATTTACCGGCTCGCAAAGTGTTACAAAAAGAAAATATTTTTGTAATGACGAAGGAGCGAGCGGAAACACAAGATATACGCGCTTTGAAAATTGCTATATTAAATTTAATGCCAACGAAGCAAGACACAGAGGCACAATTACTTCGCTTAATTGGAAACACACCGTTACAATTAGATGTTCATTTGCTTCATATGGAATCACATCTATCTCGTAATGTAACGCAAGAACATTTAACAAGCTTTTATAAAACGTTTCGTGATATTGAAAATGAAAAGTTTGATGGGCTCATTATTACAGGAGCGCCAGTGGAGACCCTTGCTTTTGAAGAGGTAGATTATTGGGAAGAGCTTAAACATATTATGGAGTATTCAAAAACGAATGTAACATCTACGCTCCATATTTGCTGGGGAGCACAGGCTGGCTTGTACTATCATTATGGTGTTCCAAAGTATCCCCTTAAGGAAAAAATGTTCGGTGTATTTGAACATGAAGTTTGCGAGCAACATGTGAAATTGTTACAAGGATTTGATGAATTGTTTTTTGCTCCGCATTCTCGTCATACAGAAGTACGAGAGAATGATATTAGAGGAGTGAAAGACTTAACATTGTTAGCAAACTCTGAAGAAGCAGGTGTTCACCTTGTTATTGGGCCAGAAGGAAGGCAAGTGTTTGCCCTTGGACATAGCGAATATAGTTGTGAGACGTTAAAACAAGAATACGAACGAGATCGTGACAAGGGATTAAATATTGATGTGCCAAAAAACTATTTTAAACATAATAATCCAGATGAAAAGCCGCTTGTTAGGTGGAGGAGTCATGGTAATTTATTGTTTTCTAATTGGTTGAATTATTACGTGTATCAAGAAACCCCTTATATATTGTAAAGAAGGATTGTGTAACACGTGGCAACGTTTTCCTTGTAAAGATTAACCTTTATTTTTCCGAATGTTCAAAATACATTGTTTTTCAGATTTTTTACTCATATAATTTCATCTAAACACAATTTTTGAGGGGTGGACAGTACTATGAAAGAAATTCAAGTTGGGTTATTAGGTCTTGGGACAGTTGGCAGTGGTGTGGTTCGTATTATTACGGATCATCAAGAACGACTCATACACCAAGTAGGTTGTCCAGTGAAGGTAACGAAAGTATTAGTGCAAAACATTGAGAAAGAGAGAGAGGTAGAGGTACCTTCTACTCTATTAACACAAGATGCAAATGAAATTTTAGATAATCCAAATATTGATGTTGTCATTGAAGTGATGGGTGGCATTGATGATGCAAAATCATATATTTTACAAGCTTTAAAAAGCGGAAAGCATATTGTAACTGCAAATAAAGACTTAATGGCATTACATGGAGCTGAATTATTAGCGACAGCAAAAGATAATAAGGCTGATTTATTCTATGAGGCGAGTGTGGCAGGGGGAATTCCAATTTTACGCAGTATCGTAGAAGGACTTTCCTCAGATCTTATTACGAAAGTAATGGGAATTGTAAATGGAACGACAAATTTTATTTTGACGAAAATGTCAGACGAAGGGAGAGCATATAACGACGTGTTAAAAGAAGCCCAACAACTTGGATTTGCAGAAGCAGATCCAACATCAGATGTAGAAGGTTTAGATGCAGCAAGAAAAATGACGATTTTAGCTACTCTCGGTTTCTCTACAAATGTAGAGCTTGGAGACGTGAAAGTAAAAGGGATTACCTCTATTACAGAGGAAGATATTGAATATAGTAAGAGCTTAGGTTATACAATTAAATTAATCGGTCTTGCAAAACGAGATGGTGAAAAATTGGAGGTTACAGTTGAACCAACTTTACTTCCAAATACACATCCTCTTGCGGCAGTACAAAATGAATATAACGCTGTGTATGTGTATGGTGAAGCAGTTGGGGAAACGATGTTTTATGGACCAGGCGCAGGAAGTTTACCAACAGCGACAGCTGTTGTTTCGGATTTAGTTGCTGTAATGCAAAATATTAGATTAGGGGTAACAGGAAATAGTGCTGTAGTCCCACAATATCAAAAAGTATTAAAAGAGCCAGACGAAATTGTCGTGAAAAAGTTTTTAAGACTGCATGTAAAAGACGAAATTGGTGTATTTGCAAAAATTACTTCATTGTTCTCTGAGCGCGGAGTTAGCTTTGAGAAAATTATTCAAATGCCGCTTGAAGAGAAAGGAAAGGCTGAAATTGTAATTGTAACGCATCGTGCGTCTCTTGCTGATTATGATTATATTCTACATACGTTGCAAGGGTATGAAGAAATAGATTGTTTGAAAGCGAACTATCGAATTGAAGGGGATGCTAAGTAGTATCCTTACCATAAAACAGAAAGAGCCTATTAAGCAGCTTGCTTAATAGGCTCTTTTCTATTTAAAATCTGCGTACCAACTTGAATAAATGCTTGGATAATCCAGCCTGTTGTAAAGGATAAGATGATTGTTCCAAAATAGATAGGTCCGTCTAATAAAAAGCTTAACGTTAAAAATAAAAAGGCTAATGAAATCTCTGTTCTTCTAAACGTCCATTTTTTCTTCTCAGCAACCGTTAAAACGAAAGCTTCTTGAGGCGCTGCGCAAAGGTTTGTAGAGACGTAAAGACCAATTCCAGCTCCAACGAATAGATTTCCGCAAATAAGTGTTATATATTTTGGAAGAGAGCGGATAGCGTCCATAATAGTTGTAATGGAACCAATCCAATCAACAAAAAGAGAAATAAGAACCATCGTTACAATTGTACCGATTGTAATTTGTTTTTTATTCCAAAAGAGTACGATAAGTGTAAAAGCAAAGTTAATCATGAAAATCCAAAAACCAATACTTATGCCAAAATTTTGATATAGTGCAATAAAGAAGGAATCATAAGGGCTAAGTCCAAAGGAAGTAATTGTCGTCATCATATTAATACCGATGGCAAGAATGAGTAAACCGCCAATGAAAAATATATATTCTAATTTGAATCGAAGCATAGTTGTATATCCTTTCTAAATGTATTTGCTAGGAAAGGATATATTGTGGAAAGCTTACCAGGTCAAGGGAGAATTTTTGTGAGAAGGGGAAAATGAGATGACAAATATAAGAAAGATTGCTGAACTTGCTGGAGTATCTGTTTCAACTGTTTCACGTGTACTAAATAATCATCCGTACGTAAATGAACAGAAACGAAAAGAAATTTTAGCGATTATAGAAGAATTAAATTACACGCAAAATGTGAATGCAATTCATTTAGTGAAAGGAAAAACGAATGTAATTGGCGTTTTATTGCCACACGTAAATGATCAATATTATAGCGCTATTATCGAGGGGATATCAAAAGAGACAGCAAAGAATAATTATAATATGATGCTTTGCCAGACGAATTATAGCGAAGAAAGAGAACTAGAAATTTTAAATATGTTAAAAATGAAAAAGCTTGATGGGGTTATTATTTGTTCTCGGGCAAATAGTAAGGAGAAGCTTGAAGAATATACAAAATTCGGCCCGATTGTTATGTGTGAAGAAATAGATTCAAAATGTATTTCAAGTGTCCATATCGATTACTACAAAGTATTTTCACTTGGGATGAAAAGCTTAATAGATGCCGGTCATACACATATTGGATATTGTATTGGAAGAAGTAATAGTGTTAATAGCCAAAGACGAAAGAAGGCATATGAAGATTCGCTTCAACAGAGTATCGTAACACCGTTAGAGACCTGGAAATTTGAGGGTTGTTTTACAGTGGAAGATGGACGCAATGTAATTAGAGAATGGGCTCATATGTCAGTAAAACCGACGGCGTTCCTTGTATCTTGTAACCATATTGCAGCGGGGATGGTTACAGAAGCAAAAAAACAAGGAATTCGTATTCCAGAGGATATTACGATTATCGGGTGTGATGATCAAGAGGTGGCAGATATATTGGGTATAACGACGATTTCGCATTCTAGTAAAAACGTTGGAGTAAAAGCGTTTGAATTATTATATGAAAAGATTAATGAAGAGAAATTAGATGTGAAGCATATAGAGTTATTACCAGAGTTAGTAAATAGAGAAACGACGTAATTGAGAAGGTGTGAAAATCGCTTTTCAAAATTTCGTTTGGTATAATTATGGACAATCTATGAGGGCTAAAAGGGGTTTTGATATGAGATCAAAAGTAGTAAAAGTAATTCTACTCATTACAATTGCATCTTTCTGTTTATTTGCATATGGCTTTGTTTCAGGTGTAAATGATGTATTAAATCCGAAAGCTTCAAATTTAATTAAAAAGACCGATGTAGTGGCAAAAGAGAAAAAGAAAACGGGAACGTTACAAATCGTTAGTTTAGGTGATTCATTAACGCGTGGCGTTGGTGATAAAGAAGGAATTGGCTATGTTGGGCGAATGAAAGAGGATTTACAAAAAGATTATAAGCAAAAAATTGCATTAACAAATTTAGCAGTTAGTGGTGCAAAAATGCCCGATTTATTAAAACAAATTGAAAGTAATGGCGCTCAATATTCAATTAAGCAAGCAGATGTAATCGTGTTAACGATTGGTGGGAATGATTTGTTCCCAGGCTGGGAATCGCTTGGGAAAATAGATTTAGAGACGTATCGTCCTGACACAGAAACGTTTCAAAATGAAGCAAAGAAAATTATAGAAGAAATTCGTAAATTAAATACAGATAGTCCGATTTTTTGGCTTGGTTTATACAATCCTTTTGAAGATGTAGAAGATTTAAAAGGGTCTTCAAACATTGTTGTGGACTGGAATGCATCTTTAGAGAAGTTAGCGCTAAACGATAAAAATGTGTATATTACACCGACATTTGATTTATTCCAAAACCGTGGGAAAGATTTATTATACTCTGATCATTTTCATCCGAACGAAGTAGGTTATACGTATATGGCAGAACGTTTAGTTCAAAATGTTGTAAGTAAATTAAAACTAGAACAAGGAGGGGTAAAATGACGACGATACTTTCCGTACGAGATTTGAAGAAGGTAATTGGAAAGAAGACTCTTGTAGAGAATATTTCCTTTGATGTAAAGCAAGGAGAAGTGTTCGGGTTCTTAGGACCAAATGGTGCTGGAAAGACGACTACCATTCGAATGTTAGTCGGATTGATTAAGGCGACAGAAGGTACGATTTCTATTGGTGGTTATTCGATTAAGGAAAATTTCAGAGAAGCGATGCGTCAAATTGGGAGTATCGTTGAAAACCCAGAGTTGTATACATATTTAACGGGATGGGAAAATTTAAAGCAATTTGCTCGTATGTTAGGTGATATATCAGATGAACGTATTATTGAAATTGCTGAAATGGTTCATTTAGATGAAAGAATTCATGACAAGGTAAAAACGTACTCACTTGGTATGAAACAACGCCTTGGAATTGCGCAGGCGCTCCTTGGGAATCCGAAATTGCTCATATTAGATGAGCCAACGAATGGTTTAGATCCAGCAGGGATTAGAGAACTTAGGGAATTTATACATAAGCTTGTAAAAGAAGAAAATATGAGCGTGTTTATTTCAAGTCACTTGCTAAGTGAAGTGCAAATGATATGCGATCGCGTTGCTATTATTCATAAAGGAAAAATGATAACAGTTGCCAAGGTTGAAGAATTAATTAAAACAGCAAGTGATCGTGTAGAATGGATTGTTACACCAATTTCTAAGGCGAAAGATATGCTAGAAGCGGCCGAAGAAGTAAGGGAAGTGAGTGTAGAAGGCGATCGATTACTATGCCGCATGGATATTGCATCTATAAGTAGTTGGAATAAACACTTTGTCGAAAATGAAATAGATGTACATAGCGTTAAGGAGCTTGTATTTACGCTAGAAGATTTATTTATTGAACTCACAAGGGGTGAGCAGCATGCGTGAATTTGCGAATCTAGTTTTAAATGAATCAGAAAAGATTTACCGCAAGAAACGTATTTTTGTTGTCATGCTTATTTTAGCAATCTTGATCCCGCTTTTTGTGTATGCGCAGTATCGTGAAATAGAAACGACACAAAAAAGACTCGGTACAACTGATTGGAAGGTTTCATTGCAACAGCAAATTGTTGATTCTCAGAACCGGTTGAACAATTCTAGGTTGCCAGAAGAATGGCGTGATTGGTTAAAGGTAAGAGTTGAGCAACAACAATATTATTTAGATCATGATATTAATCCGATGGCACCGGGTGCACCGACTTTTGTCAGAGCATTTATTGAACAAGGAATTACATTATTTATTCCGCTTCTTGTAATGATTGTAGCCATTGATATCGTTTCAGGAGAACGAAGTGATGGGACGATGAAGATGTTACTTACGCGGCCAATTCGGCGTTGGAAAATACTCCTTAGTAAATACGTGACGATGTTATTTTTCATTTCGCTCATACTGTTTCTTGTAGGTTTGTTTGCTTACATATTATCAGGGCTTGTATTTGGATACTCGGGATGGAATTTACCTGTTTTAACAGGATTTGTTATTGATAAGGAAACGCTAAATACGAACTTTGTGCATCTTATTCCGCAGTGGCAATACATCTTAATGGCGTATGGACTAGCATGGTTTGTTGCTATCGTTGTCGGAACTATATCATTTATGGTCTCTGTTTTAATTCGTAATACACCAGCTGGTATGGGCGTTATGCTAGCTGCATTAATTGCAGGCGGTATTTTAAGCTCGTTCGCAACATCTTGGGAAGGCGCCAAATATATTTTTAGTGTGAATTTATCATTAACGGATTATTTATCAGGAAAATTACCTGCATTACAAGGTTTATCGATGGGATTTTCTTTGATGAATTTAACTGTTTGGGCAGTTGTTTCTCTTGTTATTTCGTTCGTAGTATTTACAAGACAGGATATGGTGAATTAATTAGACAGGAAGTGACAGTATGGAAAATGTTTTAAAGAATGATTGGGAGCCACTATTGGCACCAGAATTCGAGAAAGAGTATTATCTTACTCTATCCAGTTTTTTGACAGAAGAATACAGCACGCATGTTGTTTATCCGAAGGTAGAAGATATTTTTAACGCTCTTCAGTATACAAGTTATGAAAATACAAAGGTTGTTATTTTAGGACAAGATCCATATCATGGACCGAATCAAGCGCATGGTTTAAGCTTTTCTGTGCAACCTGGTGTTAAAACACCACCGTCATTGTTAAATATGTATAAAGAACTTCGAGATGAATATGGTTATGAAATCCCGAATAACGGTTATTTAGTAAAATGGGCGGAACAAGGAGTATTATTACTAAATACCGTATTAACAGTTCGTCAAGGCGAAGCAAATTCTCATAAGGGAAAAGGATGGGAGCACTTTACAGATCGTGTAATTGAACTGTTGAATGAACGTGAAAAGCCAGTTATTTTCATATTGTGGGGGCGCCATGCGCAGGCGAAGAAGAAGTTAATTACGAATCCGAATCATCATATTATCGAATCTGTACATCCAAGCCCATTATCGGCAAGACGTGGTTTCTTTGGTAGTAAGCCATATTCTAAAGTAAATACGATTTTAGCTAATATGGGCGAAAGAGAAATTGATTGGGAAATTCCAAATTTATAAATAGAAAAGGTAGTTAACAGTCGTTAACTACCTTTTTATTATTATTGTTGCTCGTTCTTTAATTTTGCATCTAGTACAAAAGTGCCAAATGGGATAACTGATGAAACAAATGCTCCAAGTGCCCATAAAATTGATTTACGGTGTACGATTGTTACTTGAATTACTGCAAAGATGAATAGAATAAATAGAACACCATGAGCCATGCCTGTAATTTTAACAGCTGTTGCAAATCCTGCGAAATATTTCAATGGCATTGCTACAAATAATAGTAATAGGAAAGAAATACCCTCAACTAGTCCAATTGCTCTTAATCGTCCGATTGGTGTAGATAACATAAAGTAGCCTCCTTTAACGTATGCTTGTATATAGTAAATTTGTATTCTTTTTCAAAATAAAATAGTCTATTTTGTTTCATTATATACAAAAAGAAAGTTTACACTACGAGAATAGTGCAAAGTTCAAAATATAGTCACAAAAGCATGAGAATTTAAATAAAAACCTATTTGAAGTATTTGACTTCAAATAGGTTTTGTGAATGAAAATATTAAACAAGTACATCCGTTTTTAAAACGAATTTCTCTACAACTTTTGCAACACCATCGTTCATATTTGTATCTGTTACGTAGTTTGCAATTTCTTTAATATCATCAGGTGCATTGCCCATTGCAACGCCAAGACCAGCAAATTCAATCATCGCTTGGTCGTTATAGCTATCGCCCATTGCGATAACTTCTTCACGCTTAATGCCAAGCTTTTGGATCAGTTTGTTTAAGCTCGTTCCTTTTGTAACACCAGCTTCAGTAAATTCTAAGAAGAATGGTTTCGAACGCATCACGCTTAATTGGCCTTCTAGCTGTTTTTGTAGTTTTTTTTCAACTTCAACAAGGCGTTCAGCTTCTTTATTCATTAATACTTTTACTACAGGCTCTTTAACTGCAGCTTTAAAGTCATCTACTACAACAATTGGCATACCAGTAATATCGCCCTCAATTTCAGTATAAGGATTATTTTCTTCCGTTACGATATCATCGCCCATATAAGTATGAATCCATACATCTTCAGTTTGACTAATTTCAAATAGGTTGTGAACGATTTCAGGAGATAGTGTACTACTAAAGATTTCTTCGTTTGTTTTACAGTTAATAATTTTTGCACCATTAAAAGATAAAATGAAACTGCCGTATTCTTCTAAACGAAGTTCTTTCGCTACATTGCGCATACCGAACGTTGGACGTCCAGAAGCAAGTACAACCTTTACGCCTTGCTCTTGTGCAGTCATTAACGCTTCTTTCGTACGAGGTGAAATAGTATGGTCATCACGTAATAAAGTATCATCTAAATCTAAAACAATCATTTTATAAGTCATATAGAAAATTCCTTTCTTTAATTGAAATCAAAATACATGTTCATGAAGAGATTGAGGAATAATAGTAAGACATCAAACCTCTTTGAAAAGAAGTAGATAAATTATTATGAGTGTGTTGCTCATAATATTGGTTAATAATCATTGGGGATGAATAAAACCCCAATGATTAAAGTTTGATTTTATCGTAACAACTCTAAAGGTAGAGTGCAATAATGGAAGTTTTCCAATTTAAGATATTTGTTTTGCTGTGGAACGAGAAAATAGTATTTCTAGCAAGATTGCCATTACAGATCCAAGAACGAGACCATTACTTAAAAACGATGCTAGAAATGGTGGAAGTGTGGAATATGCTCCTGCTGGAACAAACATAACTCCGACTCCCGTAAAGATTGAAAGACCGGCTACTTTAAATAATCGTTCTTTATCCTGGACAGTTTCGTATTCTCGAAAGGCGAGGCCAATCATGCTTGCGAATACAGGATAAATAGCGGCATAACCAACTGCAACAGGGATTGCTGCAAAGAATGAAGTAATCTTTGGAAATATACTAACGACAATAATAAAGCTTGACCCTAATATAAACGGGAGACGTTTATAAATATTAGTCGTTGCAATAAAACCTGCTGATCCAGAAATAGCGACAGGCCCAATAGCTGAAAATAGGCCGCCTAGCAATTGGTTGATTCCTGTTATAATGCCAGCTTGTTTAAAACGATCTGATGCAGCGTTTTCTTCATATTTAGAGACAACCTTTTGTACAACGCGAATACTTGCTAACATATTTGTTAGAAGTAAGAGCGTAACGAAAATGACCGTAATTACCATGTTCCATTCAACACGAGGCATTCCGAAAACAAATAAGGATGGAAAACGGATTATGTCTGTCACTGGTGTTATTGGATTAGATAATCCGAAGCATGCGAATAATATCCAGCCGCATACGATACTGAAAAGAACGGAATATTGTCCAATAATAGGTAGCTTCATGATGAAAAAGGATAGTAAAATAACAATGAGTGAAAGAATAAATACGTTAGGTTGTACTTCTGTATGTTTTCCATCAAGGCCAAACATTCCCTTTAAGAAGGAGCCACTAAGCTGCGCGACAAGAAGAAATAAATACGTTCCAATGACTGTCGGTGTAAAATAGCGAACGAGTTTATCAATAAGTCCAAAAACGCTAAGAATAATACAAATAATACCACTTAATAAGAAAGCATATTGAAGAACTTTAAGTGTCTCATTATTTGATCCAAATAGTACGACGCCTAAACTTGCGTAAAGGGAGAAAATTCCCCACCAAAGGCCAGCAGGACCTTCTTGAATAGGAAGTTTATGCCCAAATATAGCTTGCAAGAGACCAGCAAAACCTAGAACAAATAATGTTCTTTGTACAAATGCGATGGCTTCAGCGCCATTAAGACCATAACTAGTTGCGACACTAATTGGTACAATAAGGCTTCCAGCTAAAATAAATAGTGCCCATTGTAAGGCGGAAAGAAATGTCTTCATTATATCAACCTCTTTCATAGATTCCGTATCTAGTATATACGTATTTTATTTCCACTGGCAAAGATTGTAGATAGAGAAAAGAGTTGAAACACAGTATGAATGCACGTAAGCAATTATGGATAGCAGTTATATGTATGACTTTTGTTGTAATTCTAGGAACGATAGGATTTATGACGATTGAAGAGATTAGTTTGTTTCAAGCATTTTGGATGACAATGATTACTGTATTGACTGTTGGATACGGAGATGCCGTTCCTGTAACGCAAACGGGGAAAGTATTTGCGCTTCTTATTATTCCTGTTGGCGTAGGTATTGTTACGTATGCAATTGGGGTAGTGGCAGCTATGATTATTGAAGGGAATTTATTTCATGCAGTACGGAGGAAGAAGATGGATAAACAAATAGCGCAGTTGAAAAATCATATTATAGTATGTGGTTGCGGTAGAGTGGGGCTTCAAGTTGTACATGAATTGCAAGAAAAGAATATTCCATTTGTCGTTGTTGATAAAGATGAAAGTATATTGGAGCAGGAAAAGCTTTTATTTGTACATGGAGATGCAACGGAAGATCAAGTATTACATAATGCCGGAATTTTAAAAGCAGCTGGTTTAGTTGCTATTGTTGCAAATGATGCCGAAAATGTATTTATTACATTAACAGCAAGAGGGTTAAACGATACGATTAAAATTGTGGCGAGATCTGAAAAGCCAGAAACTGAAGAGAAATTAAGGCGTGCTGGTGCAAATAAGGTTATTAATCCATCTAGTATGGCGGGTATTCATATCGCAAAAGGTATTGCAAATCCATTAACCGTTCATTATATTGATACAGTGTTGTATGGAGTAGAACAGTCATTTGTCATTGAAGAAATTCTAGTTGGAAAAGATTCAATATTAGTTGGTAAATCGTTACTAGAGAGTAATGTAAGGAATCAGTTTGATGTAACAATATTAGCGATTTCAAGAAATGGGAATATTATACATAATCCGGCGGGGCAGGAAAAATTGAAAGAACGTGATATGATAATAGTATTTGGTTCAGTAGAAAAATTGGGACAATTCGAGAAAGAATTACAAAGTACGAGGTGATAAGGAATGCAAATATCTAGCGACAAGATTTTAAATAAAATGGCGAATGAAATTGCGAAGGCAAAAAGTAGTGAAGGACAAAAGTCAAAAGAACATTTATTAGTTGTGCGTGCTTTATGTGACTTATTATTAGATGAACAAGTTGAAACATCTACATATAGAGAACCGAAAATTCAATCGCAAGTAATTGGATCACAACCAGTAACAACTATGCAACCAATTGCACCTGTTTCTGGGGAGCCAGTATATATAAAAGAAAGTGATGCAAACGGTAATTCTTTATTTGATTTTTAGAAGATAAATCGTTTGGCTTATATGCAAAAATTGCTTATGATAAAGGTAAAAAAGGGGAATTAAGATGAAAATTTTCTTTTTACTAGGTTGTATTGCAGCGGGGCTATCTGTT
The DNA here is from genome assembly GCF_040492675.1 of Bacillus sp. AP50. Taxonomy (NCBI): domain Bacteria; kingdom Bacillati; phylum Bacillota; class Bacilli; order Caryophanales; family Bacillaceae; genus Bacillus; species Bacillus sp. AP50. Next base: position 39,550 of record NZ_JBEUTW010000146.1, on the reverse strand, counting down.
GCGTTAGGGGCCTTTGGAGCACACGGTTTAGAAAATAAAATTTCTGCAAAAATGTTAGAAGTTTGGAAAACAGGCGTTACATATCAAATGTTTCATGCAGGTGGACTATTCGTAGTTGCTTTATTGATGGATAAGGTTCAATCATCACTTTTAACTACTGCTGGTTGGCTAATGGTAGCTGGAATTATTATGTTCTCAGGTAGTTTGTATGCATTAAGTACGACAGGCATTAAGTTCTTTGGTCCAATTACACCTCTTGGTGGTGTAGCGTTTATTGTGGCGTGGATTCTAGTAGGGACTGCAGTTGTAAAAGGATTATAAAAAAACAAAAGCTGGCATTTGCCAGCTTTTTTTATGGTCTTGGAGTATAAGTTGCTTGTTGACTAGGTAAATACGTAATTTCTTCTGGAAACTCTACGTAATCTAAGTAGATCATTAGTAGTAAATAGCGTTTTCCTGATTGCGGTTCACTAATAACAATATGGTCACGGCCAGCTGCTTCAATAATACCTGTATAAGATTGTGTACCAAGGGAACTGCCACGTTCATAAGTCATTACAACCGTAGCTTGCTTACCTTTGTTTAAACGAAGGATATTTTCAATATAGGATTGCTCTAGAGGTAACATGCCTTGAGAAATTGCATATTGAGCTTGCGCAGCTTGAGCTGTTTGTTGTTGCATCGCTTGCTGCTGTTGTTGAGTCATTTGTTGCGGTTGTACATAAGTTCCAGATGGTTGATAAAAACCTGTTCCATAGTACGGATTTTGTTGCTGTGCCATTCAAAAATCCCTCCTCATTTTTATTCCTTAATATACGCTAGGGCAGTCTCCAGCAGATGGCTGGAAGAAGCAGTGCTTTTTAAAGCGACCAGAGTTTTGTTGGTTATACCAAGTTGGTGGACATGCCCCTTCAGGTCTAAAGAACCATAAGGCAAAGTTGGCAGGCCAAAAACGTTGCCCTTGAATGGTCCGTCTTGCTAGGGCAATATCTTGTTCACGTGCCCGTTGATAAAAGTATCCTTTTTGCGTTGCTTCAAAACCGCCGGGGTTTTGATAAACCATTTGACGTAAATTACGAATGCTTTTAAAGTCTAAACAATTTCCGCGGACACGATTTACCCCAACGTTTCCGACCATTAACATTCCTTGTTGTCCTTCTCCTTCGGCTTCAGCACGCATCAGTCTAGCTAACAACTTTACATCTTCTTCGTTATAAGCAATAACTCCCATTATGTGTCACCTCTCTTTTTGGAATACCTTTTGGAAAGAGGTTTATCTCTAGATGAAGTGTGTAACAATTACTAGTTCATACGTATGAGGAAAAGGGCTCAGATATGACAACCAAACGAAGTTTTACATTGAGAGTGGAAAATAAAAAAAAGCTAGCGTGAGCCAGCTTTTTTATTAAAAAACTTTAGACCATAAGTTTGAGAAGAAATTACCAATAGAGCGCATTGTTAACACAAACCAATTTGCTTTTTCAACTTCCTCTGTCGTTTTTGCAGTAACTTTCATACTTTTACTACCGTCTAAGAAACCATATTTATCAGTTGATTCTAAAGTAATTGAGCCTACTTTGGCATCTTTCTTAATAGGAGCAACTAAATGTCCATCTTCAGCAAGAGATTTATCTAATTCAGTCCCAATTTTATAAGGTTCTTTGCTACCTTTTTTCGCAATTACTGTTATTTCTTTTTCGGGTGCAACAGTTACTTGGTCTTCTTTCCCTTTTACTACAGAGATTGTATTGTTCTTATTAACTTTTAGTTTTTGTTTTTCAAAGTTATTAAATCCATATTCGATTAATTCACGAGATTCTGTGAAACGTTCATCCATTGATTTTGTTTTAATAATAACCGAGATAAGACGTACATCACCACGTTTAGCAGTAATAGTAAATCCGTATCCAGCTGTATCAGAACTTCCAGTTTTTAAACCATCAGTACCTTCATAAGCGAAAGCAGCTCCTGGTAACATCCAATTCCAGTTTTCCATACGAATTGGTTTTGGGTGATTGTCTGGGAAGTTTCTAAATCTTTGTTTTGTATCCTCTAGCATTTCTGGATACTTTGTAATCATTGCTTTTGAAAGCATACCCATATCACGAGCTGACATAGAGTTTTCTGCATTTGGATCAGTACCCTCAGGATGTTTTCCTTTTAAGTCAGCGTTATTTAAGCCCGTAGCGTTTACAAATTTATATTTCTTTAATCCTAGCTTTTTAGCATGTTCATTTGCAAGATTTAAGAAGTTTTTCTCACTTCCTGCAAGAAGTTCTGCTAAAGCGATACTAGATCCATTTGCAGAGAATATAACAATAGAATGATATAATTCTTTTACAGTATATTGACGTCCTTTTTCGAACGGTACATTAGAGAATTCATTATTACGAGAGACTTCATAAGCGTAATCAGAAATATTTACTTTCGTATCCCATGTGATTTTTCCTTCTTTAATTGCTTCTAAAACAGCGTAAACAACAATTAATTTCGACATACTAGCAATAGCTAGCAATTCATCTGGATTTTGCTCGTGAAGTATTTTTCCTGTATCTGCATCAAATAAAAGTGCAGCGGCTGCCTCAATATGTATTTTTTCTTCCGCATGGGATGTTGTTACTCCTAAGGAAGAAATTGACAATACAAGCAATAGTAAAATAGACAAAATTTTTTTCATATAGATTATCACCTTCGCATCGTTATTTAGCATATAGCTCGTATCATTTTAGCATATCTTTACATATAAAAAGGTTACAATTTTACAATAAATTTGAAAAAATGTCGGTTTTTCTTCAAAAGTGCAGAAAAAAGGGGATTTTTGAGGATAAATATAGAGAAGAATAAAAAAAGGAACGAATTTCGTTCCTTTTCACCATTTATATGTGTAAAAATTTCTCTACTTTTTCGTCTGGTAAAATGTTTCCAACGAAGAATGTTCCAAATTCACCATAACGAGCACTTACTTCATCGAAGCGCATTTCATATATAAGTTTTTTAAATTGAAGAACATCGTCAGCGAATAATGTTACGCCCCATTCGAAATCGTCGAATCCGACAGATCCTGAAATCACTTGGCGTACTTTACCTGCGTATTGACGGCCAATTTTACTATGACTGTACATCATTTTTTTACGCTCTTCCATAGGAAGCATGTACCAGTTGTCATCACCTTGGCGACGCTTATCCATTGGATAGAAGCAAATATGATTTGCTTTCGGCAATTCAGGATATAAGCGAGCTAAAATTTGCGGGTTTTGGTATGGATCCTCATCAGCTGGAAGATAGTTGCTTAATTCAACAACAGATACGTAAGAATATGCAGGAACCATATATTCAGCTAAAGTTGTTTTATTCAATTCTGTCTCAATTTCATTTAACTCTTCCATTGTTGGACGTAAAATCATAAGCATAATATCAGCTTTTTGGCCAACAACTGTATACATTGCGTGACTACCTTTTTTCGCAGTAGCTACTTCGTTCCATTTTTCAACGACATTTAAAAATTCAGACACTGCTTGTCCGCGTTCGTCGCTAGATAATGTTTTCCATGCAGCCCAATCAATAGAACGTAAATCATGTAAACAATACCAGCCATCTAACGTTGTTGTTGCTTCACTCATTCTATTCACCTCAGTTAATGATAGTTTTACACGTTAACTATAGCATATATAGTTTTAAAATCATCTATATAAAACCTTGGCGCATAAAATTGTCACATTTAAGTGTTTAAGCAAGGTGAATTTAACGGCTGAATTTTATGAAAATATAATCATTTTTATTTTATCTATTTTTTGGGAGCTATAAGTTTAAAATATAGAAGAAAAGCAGTATTCTTAAAGATAGAGTTTTTTTAACATATGTAGGAGGGTTTATTCGTGAGCAACTTATTTACAACAGTAAAAGAAAAAGTTCAAGGAAAAGGCATTTCTATCGTACTTCCTGAAGGAACTGATGAAAGAATTTTAGGCGCTGCAGAGCGTTTAGCAAAAGAAGAGTTAGTAAAACCAATCTTAGTTGGTAATAGAGAAGAAATTAGCGCAAAAGCTGCTAGCATGAATTTAACATTAGCAGGCGTTGATATTTACGACCCAGCTACATACGAAGAAATGGATGCAATGGTAGCATCTTTCGTTGAACGCCGTAAAGGTAAAGCAACTGAAGAAGACGCTCGCAAAATCCTTAAAGACGAAAACTACTTCGGTACAATGCTTGTATACATGGGCAAAGCACACGGTCTAGTAAGTGGTGCAGCTCACTCTACAGCTGATACAGTTCGTCCAGCACTTCAAATTATTAAAACAAAACCAGGCGTTACAAAAACTTCTGGCGTATTCATCATGGTACGTGAAGAAGAGAAATATGTATTCGCTGATTGCGCAATTAACATTGCACCAAACAGCCAAGATTTAGCTGAAATCGGTATCGAAAGTGCGAAAACTGCTGAGTTATTCGGCATTGATCCACGCGTTGCTATGTTAAGCTTCTCTACAAAAGGTTCTGCGAAATCTCCAGAAACAGAAAAAGTTGTAGAAGCAACTCGCATTGCAAAAGAAATGGCTCCTGAGTTAACTTTAGATGGAGAATTCCAATTCGATGCTGCATTCGTACCATCTGTAGCTGAGAAAAAAGCTCCAGGTTCTACAATTAAAGGTGATGCTAACGTATTCGTATTCCCAAGCTTAGAAGCTGGTAATATCGGCTACAAAATCGCTCAACGTTTAGGTAACTTCGAAGCAGTAGGACCAATCTTACAAGGCTTAAACATGCCTGTAAATGACCTATCTCGTGGATGTAACGAAGAAGAAGTGTACAAGTTAGCTTTAATTACAGCAGCTCAAGCACTTTAATTCTATAATGAATTGAAATAAAGACCGTCGCTATTATAGCGACGGTCTTTATTTTTCTAAACCAAGTGCTTTATTATTACGATCAATAATACGTTGTAAATTCGTCTCATATAAAGGAATCTCATCTATTGTTAATTGAGATGGTGTTAACTTTGGAGCGAATTGCTGCAATGTTTTTAAAAGACGCATCATTAAATCTTGTACTGTAATGGTTTCACCAAGTAATTCTGAGAGTGAGGCCATCGTACTTGGTACAATTTCAGGGTACGTAAAGCGTGTTTCTTCCCCTTGAATTGCTAGGTTGTAGAAATCACGAACGAGTGCGGCACGCTCAGAGCCACTTCCGGTAGCGCAGAGATAGATTTGGACAGCGACACCTCCGCGAATACGACGTTGTGAAATACCAGCAAATTTTTGATCGCGAATACTTAAGTCATAACTACCAGGACAGTAAGAGCCGACAATTTCTTTTGCCTCGATAGTAACGTCGTAATCCTTTAACATCTCCTTAATCAAATGCCACATTGTATCGTATCCAAGGTCAATATCGATACCTTTTTCTGTTTCTTGGAATAAAAGTGATACGTTTAAAACACCTTCATCAAGCACGACCGCAAGCCCGCCAGAATTACGGACAATAACATTGAAGTTGTTTTGTTTTAAAAAAGAAATACCTTCTTCTAAATGCGGAAGGCGTGAATCTTGAATGCCAAGGACAATTGTATTGTGATGAACCCAAGAACGCATTGTTGCGGCTGACTTGCCATTTCCAATGCTTGTGCATAATGTGTCATCCATTGCGAATGACTGAAGTGCATGGAATGTTGGTCCCAAACTAGATTGATCTACAATGCGCCACTCTGGCTGAGATAAAATGGAACGGGAATTGCTCATATAACTAACCCCTTATCTTTAAAATGACAATCTCTATTATAGCAAAAAATGAAGAATGGAGTTTTCTCACATATAAAGGGGGAGCTTAGAGGTGAAATAATAAAAAGGATGCATTACATGCATCCTTTTTATTCTGCAATTTTTTCTAAATTACCGTTTCGGTCCATTCGGAAAGATGTTTGAGAACGTTCTTCGTCATCCATGACTGCCAATTTACGAGCTCGGTTCATAATGTTCATAAGTGTTTCGTAATCTTCTTGTACAGTATGAGATTGCTTTTCTAATTTTTCTAGTTTCTTTTCTAGTTCCTCATTTCGAAGGATTTGTGCTTTAATTTCTTGTTTCAATCTCGTATTCTCGTTTTCAAGAGCTGTCACTTTTATATTTGAAGATCCGACTGTTTGTAAAAAATAAATAACATCTTGCATTGTCATAGAGCTTCTTGCAGCAGGAGCAGTAGATTCTTGATATGGAATAGCTTCTTTATATTGTACGATTGATTCTTCTTGTACTAATTCTTCATAATCAGTTATCGAATCTGAAGCTGGTGGTGTATAAAGTAAACGTTTTTTCGCTTGTTCACCGCTTGCAGCACGCATTTTATCTTTACGATGTTTTTTTGCTAGTTGAAGAGCTTGTTCATAGCTATAGCGAACAACAGCATTCCAGCGGAAACCACAAGCAGCAGATGTACGATTTAACTGATCCCCTACTTCCTCAAATGCATTTAATTGCGTACTTCCTTCTCTAACATGACGAAGTACCGTTTCAGCAAGTAATAAATCATCCTCATCTGTCCAAGCATCTTGTCTTACTTTCATAGATTCAACTCCCTTTCTTTTTATGAACTTCCTATTTTTATAATGGGCAAAAAAATAAACTTTTATACAAAGCTTTTAAAAATATGGTAGATTTCGATGAAAGGTAAAAATTTTCCCATGAATGGTGAGCGCTTCTGTAGGAGAGGATATAAAATATGTAGCATTATGTAGAGAATAGGCTTTGTAGGGAAACTTGCAACGAGCTTCAAAGAGCGGTAAAATACCATTTAGTGTTTATTTTTAAACGTACTTGAGAAAAGTTTAAAATAGAGGAAGTGTTATATAATGGGAAACGAGTTTCGCGTGTGCGATGACTGTCAGGCAACGAACGTTAAAACGTTAGTTCCGAAGTTAAAAAAAGTAGATTCATGTGCAACGATTGAAGTTGGATGTCAGTCTTACTGTGGTCCTGGTCGTAAAAAATCATTCGCATTTGTAAATAACCGTCCAGTTGCGGCTCCAACAGAAGATGAGTTAATCGCAAAAATTGAAGCAAAGTTAAATAAGTAAGAAAAAGAAGAGTGAAAAGATTACTCTTCTTTTTTATGCCCATAAGAGGAATAATTTATTCTGCGAAAGTACTCTTGTGTGGACGAACGTTTTCTAAAGGATAGACACAACTTTTGTATTAAAATTCCAATTTGTATAAATTTATATTTCAAAATAATGGTTGACAGTCTTTTAAAGCGATAGGTAGAATAGAAGTGTCTGATTCTGAGAATCATTATCAGGAAAATAACAATTCACCTAATTTTTTTATTACTATTTGAGAATAAATTTCATTTCAATAAATATATGTTGTTAGTTAGGATGGTTGAGGGATGGAAGCGAGCGCAAGCAGTATAGAACAGCAAGAAGAGAATGTTAAAGAGATTAAGAGCAGACCGCTTATCGCTTCTATTATTTTAGTAGCGGGTACAGTTTTGTTAGCTTTAAGCATGGCAGTTTCTATTTCTTTTGGGGCTGCAGATATTAGTTTAAAGACTGTATGGCAAGCTGTATTTCAGTTTGATGGATCTATTACACATCATAATGTAATTCAAGAGCTTCGCATGCCTAGAGCAATAGGGGGCGTAGTTGCAGGTGCCTTTTTAGCGGTATCAGGAGCAATTATGCAAGGTATGACGCGAAATCCACTTGCTTCACCATCGTTAATGGGGATTACAGATGGGGCTGTATTTGGAATTGCAATTATGTATGCATTTTTTCCTAATTCACCTTATTTAATGTTTGTTATCGCATCTTTTATTGGAGCTGCGTTTGGTGCAAGCATTGTATATGGAATTGGGTCTTCTTCACCAGGTGGATTAACACCTGTGAAATTAGCTTTAGCAGGTGCAGCTATTAGTGCTTTATTAGGGGCAATTTCATCTGGAATCGCATTGTATTTCAATCTTGCCCAAGAGGTAAGCATGTGGAATGCAGGCGGGGTTGCTGGAGTGAAATGGCAAAGTATTAATATGTTAGTGCCAATTGGCCTTGTTTGTCTTTTTATCGCAATTATGATGTCGAGATATATTACAATTTTGAGCTTCGGTGAAGAAATTGCAATTGGACTTGGTCAAAATACGACATTAATTAAATTTATCGGAACAGTACTTGTTCTTGTTTTAACGGGTTCCGCAGTTTCCATGGCAGGATCAGTTGGATTTGTTGGTCTTGTAATTCCGCATATGACTCGTTTTCTTGTAGGCTCGGACTATAGATGGGTTATTCCATGTTCTGCGGTCTTAGGCGGGCTGTTAATTGAATGTGCAGATATGTTATCTCGCGTTATTAACCCGCCATTTGAAACGCCAATTGGAGCAATTACAGCGCTAATTGGGGTTCCATTCTTCCTCTACTTAGCACGTAATGAAGGGAGAGGAAAGATGTGAGGACGAGTGTCTTAACAAAAAAGAACATTTCTATATTAATGATTTTAGTAGGACTAATCGTTTCTATATTTCTTATTAGTTTAAATACAGGAACTTTTAAAATCCCGCCAATGGACGTATTAAAGTCATTGGTTGGACTAGGGGCTGAAGATCAGTCTGTTATTTTATTTGAATTCCGTATGCCGCGTATGGTAATTGCTATACTAGTCGGATCTGCTTTAGCTATGTCAGGTGCGATTTTGCAAGGTTTATCACGAAATCCGCTTGCTGATCCAGGTATTATAGGTATTAATGCTGGAGCGGGATTAACAGTTGTTATATTCGTCTACTTCTTCTTCGGGAAAGTAGGGACTGGTACATTTTTATCTGTATTCATTCTTCCATTCTTCGCACTAGTTGGAGCGATATTAGCAGCGGTAATTATTTATTTACTAGCATGGAAAGACGGCGTTTCATCGACTCGATTAATACTTGTCGGTATTGCCGTTGCAGCTGGATTTGGAGCTGTTAGTTTAATTTTCTCTATGAAGATGACATCTAACGATTTTCGTTTTGCTACGATTTGGCTGGCGGGAAGTCTATGGGGTACAGATTGGAAATTCGTATTAAGTGTACTTCCATGGATGGTTATTTTCTTACCGCTTGCTATAAGTAAAGCACACATATTAAATGTAATGAACCTAGGCGATTCTACAGCAGTTGGCCTTGGTGTAAACGTAGAAAAAGAAAGACGTAAATTATTATTTATTGCAGTTTGTTTAGCAGGTGCATCTGTTGCTGTTGCGGGCGGAATTGGCTTTATCGGTTTAATGGCCCCGCATTTAGCAAGGCGCCTTGTTGGTGGTAAACATCAAATTATGTTGCCCACCGCTGCGCTAATAGGAACGTTTTTACTTTTATTCGCAGACGTAATTTCAAGAAGTGTATTAACAACTTCAGAAATACCAGTCGGTCTTGTTATTTCTGTAATTGGTGCACCATATTTCATTTATTTACTTATGAGGACAAAATAAAGGGAGGCTTTTCGTATGGCAACTTTAGCGGTGGATGCGGTATCTGTTGGCTATAATGAAGGTTTAATTATTGACGGGTTAACAGTTGAAATTCCGGAAGGGAAAATTACAACAATTATTGGACCAAATGGTTGTGGGAAGTCCACATTATTAAAAACGGCGTCTCGTATTTTGAAGGCAAAGCAAGGTACTGTTTATCTCGACGGAAAAGCAATTGAGAAACAGCCAACGAAAGAAATTGCAAAGAAAATGGCGATTTTACCACAAACTGCAGAAGTGCCAACGGGTCTTACTGTATTTGAGCTTGTGTCATATGGAAGATTCCCTCATCAAAAAGGGTTTGGCACGTTGAAAGAAGAGGATTATCGCTACATTAACTGGGCACTTGAAGTGACAGGAATGAAAGAATTTGCGAATCGTCCAGCAGAAGCGCTATCAGGTGGCCAACGTCAACGTGTTTGGATCGCAATGGCTCTTGCACAAGGAACAGAATTACTTGTATTGGATGAACCAACAACGTACTTAGATATGGCTCATCAATTAGAAGTATTAAACTTATTGAAAAAGTTAAATGAAGAAGAAGGTAGAACGATTGTTATGGTTATCCATGACTTAAACCACGCTTCTCGTTTCTCTGATCATATGATTGCATTAAAAGCAGGTAAGTTAATGAAACAAGGAACGCCAGATGAAGTTATGACAAGTGAAACACTTCGTAACGTATTTGAGATTGAAGCTCAAATCGTTCCATGTCCAGTAAACTGTAAGCCAATTTGTTTAACATATGATTTAGCGATGATTAGTAATCAATTGCGTAAAAAAGCATAAGTAGAACCCCCTCTTGAAGAGGGGGAATTCTAATGGACGTTGAGCTTCTTATATAAGAATGGGAAGTTGAACGCCCGTTAGAATGGGTTGTTAACAACAATTAATAAATATATATTAATTAACTGTTATATTTGTTTCTTATAGTTCATTGTAACTTATAAGATAAATACAGCTAGAAGGAGTGGGAACATGAAGAATTTTAAAATGGCACTATTAGCAATGGTACTAGTTGTGACTTCTGTACTATTTGCAGCTTGTTCTAACAAAGAAGAAGAAAAGAAAGCAGATGCAAAGACTGAAGAGCGCACTGTAAAACATGCAAAAGGGGAAATTAAAATTCCTGCAAACCCAAAGAAAATTGCTGACCTTAGTGGTTCAACAGAAGAATTATTAATTTTCGGTATGAAACCGGTTATTACTGCTAATACATCTCAAGAAAAAATTGATGCACATATTGAAAAGAAACTAAAAGACGTTAAACCAGTTGGTTCTGCTTGGGGCGATAAAATTAACATTGAAGCAGTAGCTGCTGCAAAACCAGATTTAATTCTTGTAAATAATCGTCAAGAAAAGATTTATGATCAATTATCTAAAATTGCACCAACAGTTATGTTAAACACTCCATTAGATCAATGGCGTCCAAAATTCGAAGAAGTAGGTCAAATCTTCGGTAAAGAAAAAGAAACAAAAGAATGGTTCAAAAAGTATGATGAAAAAGCAAGCAAATTACATGACAAAATCGTCGCTAAAACTGGTGAAGCAACATTTATGAAAATGGCTGCATATCCAAATGCTTTCCGCGTATATGGTGATTACGGTTACGGTAGCGTAATCTTTAATGATTTAAAACTACCAGCAGTTAAAGGTACACCAACTGATAAACCGTTAGTACAAGTACAAAAAGAAGCTTTAATCGATTACAACCCAGATTACTTATTCGTATTTACAACTGGTGACGGTTCTCAGCGCTTAAAAGAATTCCAAGAAGAATCAATTTGGAAAAACATGAACGCTGTTAAAAATAACCACGTATTTACAATTAAAAATGAAGACTTAAACAAAGGTTACTTCCCACTAGGGAAAGATATGATCTTAGACGAAGTTGCTGAATTCGTTTTAGGTAAATAATGTATAAAGGAAATCACTTTTACTTCGGTAAAGGTGATTTTTTCTTTTTATAAAGGGAATTAATACAGTCTTTCATTTCTTTCTGTTTCTCATTTCGTTTATAATATAAAGTAAGAATGTAGTAAAGAAAGGGGGATGTCGAAAAGTGGTATATTTAAACGACAAACTCAGCGAAACAAAAGTGTTTAAAGACCCAGTACATAAATATGTGCACGTGCGTGATCGTGTTATTTGGGATTTAATCGGAACGAAAGAATTTCAACGCTTGCGCCGTATTAAGCAGCTTGGAACGACATTTTTTACATTTCACGGTGCAGAGCATAGTCGCTTTACTCATTCGTTAGGTGTATACGAAATTATTCGTCGTATGATTGATGATGTGTTTGATGGCAGACCAAATTGGAATGCTGAAGATAGATTGTTATGTTTATGTGCGGCATTACTTCATGATGTCGGTCACGGCCCATTTTCTCACTCGTTTGAAAAAGTATTTTCATTAGATCATGAGAAATTTACGCAAAAGATTATCGTAGGCGATACGGAGATTAATGATGTATTAAGTCGTGTTGATAAGGAGTTTCCACAAAAGGTAGCAGATGTAATTGCAAAAACATCTACTAATAAATTAGCGATTAGTATGATTTCGAGCCAAATTGATGCGGATCGTATGGATTATTTATTAAGAGATGCTTATTTTACAGGCGTAAAGTACGGAAACTTCGATATGGAACGTATACTGCGTGTAATGCGTCCGTATGGGAATCAAGTAGTCATTAAAAATAGTGGTATGCATGCTGTTGAGCATTACATTATGAGTCGTTATCAAATGTATTGGCAAGTATATTTCCACCCGGTAACGCGAAGTGCAGAAGTTATTTTAACGAAGATTTTACACCGTGCGAAATCACTGCACGAGAAGTATTATACATTTAAAAATCATCCTGTTCATTTCTATTCTTTATTTGAAGAAGAAGTAACAGTAGAGGATTATTTAAAGTTAGACGAGAACGTTATGTATTACTACTTCCAAGTATGGCAGGAAGAAGAAGATTCAATTTTAAGCGATTTATGCCGCCGTTTTATGAATCGAAATCTATTTAAATATGTAGAGTTTACAGATAAACACGGTTTAGATAATTGGATGGAATTAAGTAGTTTATTTAAAAAGATTGGACTTGATCCGGAGTATTATTTAGTAGTTGATTCAACATCAGACTTACCGTATGACTTTTATCGTGCAGGAGAAGAAGAAGAGCGTCTACCAATCCTACTTCTTATGCCAAACGGAGAGCTTAGAGAGCTTTCACGTGAGTCAGATATTGTTGAGGCGATTACAGGTAAGAAAAGAACGGATCAAAAGCTATTCTATCCACATGATTTAATCTATGAAGATGGAAGAAAAGGAAAATATAAAGAGAGAATTATTGAGTTGTTAGAAGGAAAGAAATAAGAAGCAGCTAATGGCTGCTTCTTATGAAAAAACTTGAAATTATTTGTCACTTAAGCGTTTTCCGCCAACTGCATAATGGTTTTTAGACATTTCTTCGATGAAAACAACGATGTTTTCTTCAGGAGCACCAGTTGTTTCGCTTACTGCTGCTGTTACTTTCTCAGCAAGAGCTTTCTTTTGTTCTTCTGTGCGTCCTTCTAGCATTTTCACTGTTACGTATGGCATGTACAATCGCTCCTTTTATGTAAGTTACACTCTTATTATAGCGGATTATGGGGAAGAACAATCGAAAAAACAAATAATTTCTTTTTTTGACATATGGAAGAGGAGATGAAGCATGGATCAGTTATTTAGATACCCGTTGCACCAAATTCCTTTGGTAGCAATGGCCATTATTATCGCATTATCAGTTCATGAATTTGCACATGCATATGTAGCATATAAATTTGGAGACGATACAGCAAAGAGACAAGGCCGTTTAACGTTATCACCGATGGCACACTTAGATCCTATAGGTTTGATTGCAGTATTAATTCTTGGATTCGGTTGGGCAAGACCGGTTCCTGTTAACCCATATAACTTTAAAAGACCGCGTCTTGCAGGTATATTAGTTTCAATTGCAGGGCCGATTAGTAACTTAATTTTAAGCGCAATTGGTTTAATTATTTGGTATAGCTTAGTAAAATTTGGTGTATTATACTCAATTCCATCTGCAGTAGCAGATACGTTAGCTCAATTTTTCCAGATTTTTATTATGCTGAATATCGTTTTACTTGTATTTAACTTATTACCGATCCCGCCACTTGATGGGTATCGAGTTGTGGAAGATTTAGCGCCAGCAAATATTCGCGCGAAAATGACACAGTATGAAAAATACGGGGCAATTGCGTTATTAATTCTCGTTATTACACCGCTTAGTAATTACACAATTCAACCTATTTTCCAGGTAGTTATTCCGCATGTATTTGTATTTTTAGATAGCATCATTGCGCCTATTTTTGGCCTTTTATAATTTTTAAGTGAGGAGGATTTTACATATGACAGAGAAAAAGAAAAAAATCGGTTTTAATATTGTGAAAAATGATTCAACAGATGGACATGGTGGATTTGGTGTTGGGGCATTAAGCTTAGAAAACATTTCACCTGTATTTGTTGATGTACTAGAGAAAACTGCATTCGTTGATATTGGTGCGATGCACGCGCGTAGTACAGTAGAAAAAGGTATTAAGTTTTTAACAAATAAAGATGAAGTTCCAAACGGAAAACCATTTTGGCTTGTTTGGGTAACGATTGAAAGAACTGCGACAGGTGCGTATTATGCAGGTGTAACAGCTTGTGAAATGACAGTAGACCGTGAAATTCGCCGCGGATATAAATCACTTCCAGAGCACGTAAATAAAATGGATAAATCATTGAAGCGTCACATTATGGTTGACCATATGGATGAATCATCTAAAAAGGTACTTGGTACGTTCTTGAAAGAACATAATGAATCTATTTGGAACGAATCTAGTGAAGAATTGCGCCGTGCATTATTAAGTGAATAAAAAATAGCTGACGGATGCCCGTCAGCTATTTTTTTTACCAAGGAAGATATTTTTTCCACCAACTTGTTTTTTTCTTTTCTTCAGTCGTTTTTTCAAATTCTTCTTTATCATCGACGTGATCCATACAATATTCAGTCGGTTCGGTACCTTTAGCGAAATACATTTTCACAGAAATAGGACAATTTTTTGTAGCAATTTTACCGTTCTCTGGATTGATATTAACCGCTACGACGTCACTTGGTTGTTTAAATTCTTTTTTTGGTTGTCCCTCTAACCCTTTCTCCATCGTATCAGTCCATATTTTCTTCGCATATCCTTGTTCTGCTACGTTTGAAATAGATTTAGGTTGATCATATCCGACCCACACACCAGTTACGATTTGCGGAGTAAATCCGATCATCCAACTATCCGTTTCAGTAGAACCAGATTTGCCGGCATATGTTCTTGATAGTTTGGATAACATCGATTGACCAGTTACAGCAGCATAGCTGCTTAGTTTCTTATTAAACATACCAGTCATCATTTCTTCCATTACAAACGCTTTGCTCTTGTCGAGAACTTGTTTACTCTCTAAATGAGCATCGTATAATATATTTCCTTCATGATCCATAATGCGGCGAATGAAAGTAGGTTTTACTTCTTTTCCACCATTTGCGAACATGCTATAAGCGTTAACCATTTCAATTGGTTTTACTGGTGATGTACCAAGAGCTAGAGAAGGCACATCTTTTAATGCACTTTTAATTCCAAATTGTTTCGCTGTTTTTGCAAGCGCGTCATCGCCTAAAAACAAATTCGTTTTCACAGCATATATGTTATCAGAGACTGCGAGAGCTTGTGCCATCGTTACGAAATCATCTGCATAATAATCTTTATAGTTCTTCGGTTTATACTTTGAAACGCCGTCACCTAAGGTGAATACAGTATATTCGCTTTTTAAGCGCGTAGCAGGCGTGAATCCTCGTTCTAATGCCGCATAATATAGAAATGGCTTAAATGTAGAACCAGGCTGACGAATGGCTTGTGTAGCCCTGTTAAATTGACTCGTAGTATAATCAGTTCCACCAACAAGAGCAGCCACTTCACCTGTCTTTGGATTCATAGAGACGAGAGCAGTTTGTATGTTTGTTGTGTCAGGTATGTGATCTTTTACAGCTTGTTCTGCTACGGCTTGTAGTTTAGGGTCTAGCGTTGTATAAATTCGCAAGCCACCCCGTTGTAAAGCTTGTTCGTCTAATCCAACATCACGAAGGAGCGAAGCTTGTACAGCATCTTGGAAATATGGTGCGACCTCTGCTACTTTTTTCGTATCTAATGAGGCAAAAGTTAGTGGCTCTTTCTTCGCTAAGGCTGCTTGTTGCTTCGTAATATATCCTTGTTCTACCATTTCATCTAATATGAGAGCTTGTCGTCCTTTCGCACGATCCTCTTTCAAAAAGGGAGAATAGACACTTGGCCCTTTCGGGATACCTGCGAGCATACTAGCTTCTGCTAATGTTAACTCTTTTGCCGTTTTATCGAAATATAGACGGGATGCAGCTTCGATGCCATAAGCGCCATGTCCGTAATAAATTGTATTTAAATATCCTTCTAAAATATGATTTTTATTATAATTCACCTCAAGGCGAATTGTGTACATTGCTTCTAATAGTTTACGTTTCCACGTTTTATCATGATCTAAGTAAAGGTTACGAGCATACTGTTGTGTAATCGTACTAGCACCTTGGACTTTTGCCATCGCTTTTAAATCGGCAACAATGGCACCAGCAATACGTTTCATATCAAAGCCATGATGTTTGTAGAATCGTTGATCTTCAATAGATAGTGTCGCCTCTTTTACATAAGGTGAAATTTCATTAAGAGATACATTGTAACGTTTTTGCATTTCATTACTTTGTCCTATAACAGTGTCATCATTTGCGTAAAAGACGCTTGTTTGCGGGACCGCAACAGGAGGAGGTCCCATAATTTTTGCAACTATAATAATAACAAAAAAAGAAAAAACGAAGAAAAGGACGCAAGAAAACATTGCGGTGAAGAAAAGACGTTTATATTTTTTAAGTTTTGGATTCATAGTTTGATCCATCTTTTTTCAGCCCCTCATTAATACAAGCGTTATTGTATTAGTATTGAGGGTTTTCATTTATTTTAAACAATGAAATTTCGAAAATAAAAAAGCCCCTTCCATTAAGAAAGGAGCTCAAAGGCACGTGCTGGCCAATCAGTAATGATGACATCTACACCATAATCAATCATAGTTTGTAAATCTTTGTATTCATTAATTGTATATGGACGGAAAACATACCCTTGCTCTTGTGCTAACTGCACAAATTCTTTCGTTAATAACTGGAAGTTTGGATGTAATCCATTTGCTTCTCTATGTTTTGCTTCGGCAATTGGATCAGAAAGTGGTGTATCATATAAAATTGCTCTTGGGATTTCAGGAGCAATTTCTGCTAATAATGAAACAGAGTCATGGTTAAATGATGAAAATACAATTTGATTAGAAAGATGATATTCACGCACAAGTGCAACAGCTTTTTCCTCAATATTTGGGTAATGAATAACATCTGTCTTTAATTCAATATTTAGTTGTAAGTTCGTTGTGGAAAGCCAAATGAAAACCTCACGCAACGTTGGGATTTTTGCTTCATGGAAAGAAGGGTCTTTATAGCTACCAGCGTCCAATGATTGTAGTTCCTCTACCGTTTTTTCCGAAACAAGTCCAACGCCATTTGTTGTACGATCGACGGTTTCATCGTGAATTACGACAAGTTCACCATCTTTTGATAAGTGGACATCGAGTTCAATTCCGTGAGCGCCAATGCGTTCTGCTTCTTGGAAGGCAATCATCGTATTTTCGGGATGTGTTCCTTTTACTCCGCGGTGAGCGAAAATAAGTGGTTTACTCATGTGAAATTCTCCTTATTATCTCTTTTCTTTCATTATGAAACTGCTTTAGGGAAAATACAATTGAATATGACAAACATTTACAAAAGTCTAACAGTTGCACAAAAGTTAACGTTAACGTAAAATGTAATAATCAAGTGAAGGGAGGAATAAACATGTATAAAATTGATGAAGTAACAAAGCAAGTTGGTTTGACAAAACGTACACTTCGTTATTATGAGGAAATTGGTTTAATTCATCCCCCTGAACGTAGTGAGGGGAACATTCGCCTGTATACAGACGGGGATATCGCCAGAATTAAAAAAATTGTGGAAGCGAAAGAAGTGTTAGGAATTACGCTTCAAGAGATGCAGCATTTTTTATCGTTAAAAGAAAGAATGGAGCAAAGAAGAAATAGCGAAAACCCTCGTGATCGTGAAGTGATTCAAGAAATTAAAGATATGCTTGAAAAACAAGTGGAAACGCTAGACGAAAAAATGGAGCAAATGCAACGTGTAAAGGCAGAACTAGAAGATAGTTTACATCGTGCAGTAACATTTTTAGAGAACACAAAAGGAGAGTAATCAAAATGGAGAGCAAACAAAAACTAGGGAGATTGATTACAGTGGTGGCTACCTTCCTTGCCTTTTCGGGTATAGGGGTAGTTGACCCAATTTTGCCAATTATTGCTGAGAAAATCGGTGCAACGCATTGGCAAGTTGAAATGTTATTTACCGCTTATATTTTAACGATGGCAATCATGATGTTACCAGCTGGTATATTTGCATCGAGATTTGGTGATAAACGGATGATGACAATCGGTCTTGCGATTGTGACTGTATTTGCGTTTATATGCGGTATATCGCAAACGATTGCTCAATTATCTCTTTTCCGCGCTGGATGGGGATTAGGAAATGCGATGTTTTTTGCTACAGCAATGACGCTATTAATAGCATTAAGTAAAGAAGTTCATGAAGCAGTAGGATTATACGAAGCAGCTATCGGTTTAGGCATGGCTGGCGGACCATTATTAGGCGGGATATTAGGTGGTCATTCTTGGCGTTATCCGTTTTTCGCGACAAGTATTTTAATTTTCTTAGCATTTATTTTAGTATTCTTTTTTGTAAAAGAACCGGAGCGAAAAGTGGAGCGTAAGGCTGCTGGGGTAGGAGAATTACTTAACCTGGTGAAGTATAAACCGTTTATGCAAGGTGCGATTTCAGGAATGTTATACTACTACGGATTTTTCGTTGTGTTAGCATATTCACCACTTATTATGCATTTATCAGCTATTCAATTAGGCTTTGTATTTTGCGGATGGGGGCTCGCGTTAGCTTACGGTTCTGCAATTTTAGCACATAAGCTAGAAGGGAAATATGAACCAAAAACATTATTAAAGGGTAGTTTACTCGTATTTGCGATTTTCTTAATTGCACTATTCTTTGTGAAAATTATGTGGTTACAAATTACTCTTATCGTTTTATCAGGATTGGCATCTGGCTTAAACAATGCATTATATACAAGTTATGTAATGGATATTTCACCTTATGAAAGATCTGTTACGTCAGGTGTTTATAACTTTGTTCGTTGGTTAGGTGGTGCGATTGCTCCAATTTTATCAGGAATTATCGGTCATACTGTTTCACCACAAAGTCCGTTTTTAGTAGGTGGAATTGTTGTGTTAGTTGGTTGTATTATGATCCTAATTCCAATTCGTAAACCAGTAGAAATAGAGACAAAAGCCCTTTCTTAAGAAAGGGTTTTCTTTCCTTTTGCGGTGCAAACCCTTTCCGCACATATGTTAGAACCCTCTGACTAAAATATATTTTCGGTATTTTTGTACTTTTAACTATACATTTTGGATGTTTTGTTTTATTTTTGTTAGGGGACATTAATGATGTCCCTATTATAAATTTGCATTGAAAGGCGTGATTGTACGATGGAACTATGGTTCACTGAAAAACAAACAAAACATTTTGGGATTACGGCGCGTATTAACCGCACATTACATACGGAGCAAACAGAATTCCAAAAACTTGATATGGTCGAAACGGAAGAGTTCGGAAACATGCTTATTTTAGATGGCATGGTTATGACAACAGAAAAAGATGAGTTCGTTTATCACGAAATGGTAGCACACGTACCTTTATTTACACATCCAAACCCTGAAAACGTATTAGTTGTTGGTGGCGGTGATGGTGGTGTTATTCGTGAAGTGTTAAAACACCCAAGTGTAAAGAAAGCAACTCTTGTTGAAATCGATGGAAAAGTAATTGAGTACTCTAAACAATACTTACCATCAATTGCAGGCGCATTAGATAATGAGCGTGTAGAAGTAAAAGTAGGAGACGGTTTCCTACATATCGCAGAAAGCGAAAATGAATACGATGTAATTATGGTAGATTCTACTGAGCCAGTAGGACCAGCAGTAAACCTATTTACAAAAGGCTTCTACGCTGGAATTTCAAAAGCGTTAAAAGAAGATGGTATTTTCGTTGCACAAACGGACAACCCTTGGTTTACACCAGAACTAATTACAACTGTGTTTAAAGACGTAAAAGAGATCTTCCCAATTACTCGTTTATACACAGCAAACATTCCAACTTACCCAAGTGGTCTTTGGACGTTCACAATTGGATCTAAAAAACATGATCCATTAGAAGTAAGTGAAGAGCGTTTCCACGAAATCGAAACGAAATACTACACAAAAGAATTACACAATGCAGCATTCGCATTACCGAAATTTGTTGGGGATTTAATTAAGTAAGAGAATTGTATCAAACAAATAAAGTGTAAGTAGCTCATTTAAGGTGTTTGTCCAGAAGACTTGAACATGCTAGCTACTTACACTTCTGTAGAGAAAATCGTCTTCTTGTTGTTAAAAAGAAGACCCGGTAAATCGAGAAAGAGGAGCAATTCGCTCCAAATTTGAGAAATAGTGAAAGGTTGGGATACCTTAAGTTCCACATAAGGAGGAAAAGAATATGCGTTTTGATGAAGCTTATTCAGGTAAAGTATTTATTAAAAGTCATCCAAGTTTTGAAGAGTCAAAGGTAGTTATTTATGGGATGCCTATGGATTGGACAGTAAGTTACCGTCCGGGATCTCGTTTTGGCCCTGCACGTATTCGTGAAGTATCAATCGGTCTTGAAGAATATAGCCCGTATTTAGATCGTGAACTAGAAGAGGTAAAATATTTTGATGCGGGTGATATCCCATTACCATTCGGAAACGCACAACGCAGCTTAGACATGATTGAAGAGTATGTATCAAAACTTTTAGATGCCGATAAGTTTCCACTAGGTCTCGGCGGTGAGCACCTAGTGTCTTGGCCAATTTTTAAGGCAATGACAAAAAAATATCCGGATTTAGCAATCATCCACATGGATGCTCATACTGATTTACGTGAATCGTATGAAGGGGAGCCTTTATCCCACTCTACACCAATTCGTAAAGTGTGTGATTTAATTGGTCCGGAAAACGTATATTCTTTCGGAATTCGTTCTGGAATGAAGGAAGAATTTGAATGGGCGAAAGAAGTAGGTATGAACTTATACAAATTTGACGTATTAGAACCGTTAAAAGAAGTATTACCGAAACTTGCTGGCCGCCCAGTCTATGTCACAATCGACATTGATGTATTAGACCCAGCTCACGCTCCAGGAACAGGAACGTTAGAAGCTGGCGGTATCACATCTAAAGAATTATTAGATTCCATCGTAGCAATTGCAAATTCAAATATAAATGTAGTTGGAGCAGACTTAGTAGAAGTAGCTCCAGTCTACGACCATAGTGATCAAACACCAGTCGCAGCAAGCAAATTCGTGCGGGAAATGCTGCTCGGTTGGGTGAAATAAAAGTGAAGCCGACTGTTTAGACCCGGTGACTAAGGTTCTTTCCTGCAAAAGGTGCTTTTTACCTTTTGGCAGGGAAGGTTCTTAGACGCAAGGGTCTAGGAGGCGTAACTGGATAGTAATAAAAGCGGAGGCAGCTCGCTCAGAATCGCAGGTCATTGGAACGCTCGACCGAGAGTGTGAAATGGCTGGAGATTCTAGCCGCTGCAGCTAGATAAAATAAGAGCCCTCTATATGATTAGAGGGCTCTTATTTTGTCGTTATGTGTCGGTAAGTCGATATATTAAAAAAATCGCTGATATAATTCGAGTTGCGCCGATATATTAAAAAAATCGCCGATATAATTCGAGTTGCGCTGATATATTTAAAAAACCGCCGATATAATTTCATTTACCGTTACGCAACACAAAAAAAAGCTATTCTCAAACGATGGGAATAGCTCTTTTTCTTATGCAACCTTCTCTTCCGAAGTAACTCCGCGAATTTCATCAGCAGAGCGGATTGGATATTTACGGAACACAATAGATCCAATGTATCCGACAATAGTGGTAACGATTCCACATAGTACGGCAGCGATCGTTACTTTTATAACGTCATTAAATCCGAATAGGACAAGAAGACCTGGAATTGGTGATGCTGTTCCTGGTGCATTATTAACAAGCTGGAATAGCGATGTAATAATACCGGCAAGTGCACCGCCAACGAAATTTGTCATATAGATTGGAATTGGATTTGCTGAGACAACATCGGCTTGTGTTAAAGGTTCGATTGCTACAGCAATTGTATCTTTCTTTGAACAAATTTTTAATCGTTTAAAGAAAATAAAGTTCATCGGGGCTGAGGCCGCAACGGCAAGACTACCAATTGCCATAGGTAAACCTGTTAATCCAAGCATTGCAGTTAGTGCCATAGAACTTAGTGGAGAGGTAGAAATAACTGTTATTAATCCACCAAGCATAATACCCATAATGATAGGGCTTTCTGTAGTTGCAACTGAAATCATAGAACCGATTTTACCGAGTGTTGCGTTAACGAGCGGATCCATAAGCATTGCCATTCCGCGTGAGATTGGTGCAGCGATAAATAGGATTGCTAAAAATTCCACACCAGCTGGTAATTTCTTTTCGAGAAATTTCACGACGAAGGCACAAACGTATCCAGCGAAAAATCCTGGTAAAATACCGAATCCACTAGTAGCGATACCAATTAAAACAGCGTATACGGGGGAAACACCGATTGCTAATGCGACTAAAATCGCTGCTGCGACACCGCTCATACTACCGGAAGCTTCTCCTACTGATTGTAAAAAGTCATTATGAAACATTTCTCCACCTATATAACGGTGAAATGCTTCAATAAGAAAACTTGCAATTGCTGCATTAGCTAAAGCGCCCATCGCCTTCATTCCGTAAGGCGCACGGTAACTGAAAAGTGTAAATAGACAAAGTACAACAAGTAATAGTGCTAAACCTTGCAAGATAGCCATTTGAAAACTGTCTCCTTTGATTTTTGTAATAAAAATTCGTATCATTCAATAATAATATAAAAGTGTATGAAACGGAAAAATTTTTTCTTTGGAACTTGCTGTAAGAAAAAATCCCTTACAATAATGTAAGGAAAGTGTAAGACTTTTAGATAGAGTATAGTATGCTCTTTTCCGTATAATACAAGTATAGATATAATACTAGTGAGAAAGAAGTGCAAACAGGAGGTTCATGTATGAAATTGGTAATTAAAGTTTTAGCTGTATTCGCCATTATTCTAGGTGGAACAGCGTATTATTTGAACACAAAAACAGAAGGTGTACATGCTTTTGTAGACAACTTCTTTTCAAATAAAGAAATACAAGATTATTATGCGGTTATAGATAAAGGTGAGAAAAAAGACGGAGAATACTTGTATACTTTTAAAGGGTATACAGAAGATGGAAAGTTACAGGTTATTAAAAGAATGATGAACCGTGAATTGCATAAAGGGGCGTTTATAAAAATTTATGCAAAAGGTATGCAAGGAAAAGGATGGGCTGAAATCCCGAAAGAATCCATTCCGCAAAAAGCGTTGGAAAAAATAGAAAAACCATAAAAGGAGCGACTCATTCGCTCCTTTTTTAGTGCGTTAAAATAGTGATAGATGTTTTTTTCTTGTTAGAAATAATTTTTGCACGTCCACCAATTGGGAAAGTGAAAATCGGGGTTGTATGCCCGAAACTGGCGTTTGCAATGATAGGAATATGTGCAAGTTCAGGTTTTGAAGCAATCATTTCTTGAATGTCTTCTATCGTACATTCTGCCCCTTTTTGCATCTTTCCTATAACGATGCCCTGTATGTATTCAAAATCTTGCTGCTGCATAAGGGAATGTAAATAACGATCAAAAGTTTTAAGAGTAGATGTTCCAGTTAAACTATCTTCTTCAATAAATAAAATTCTGTCCTTTAAATTTGGCATATATGGTGTACCTTGCAGTAAGTTAAATGTGCTCATATTGCCACCGATAATATCTCCCGTAGCTTCTCCTTCTTGAATTGAAACGTATCCTTCATTTTTAATAAATGCTCGATTTTCCTGATCTATATACCAAGAATCATCGCTCCATGTTTCAGATGGCAGGACTTCAATAGGCCCATTAGAAGTTAAGCACTTTAAAAAGTAATCGGTTGTATACCCGAGCCCTTTCTCCATTCCAAACGAAGAGAAATGGGGTCCTGAATATGTAACAAGCCCTGTTTTTGCGTAAATTGCATTATTTAAGGCAGTAATATCAGAATAACCACAGAAAAATTTCGGGTTTTCACGAATTAAATCATAATCGAGATGTTTCAATAAACCATTTGAGTTGTATCCGCCAAGTGTAGTCAAAATAGCTTTTACATTAGGGTCTCCAAATGCTTCATGGAGGTCTTGAATGCGGGAAGAAATAGAGGAGGAAGCAAATCGATCTATCTCATCAGCATATTTTGAGAATGTAACTTGAAAGCCCATGTCAGTTAATCTTTTTATAGCAAGTTTTCTATTTTCATTTGAAACAATACTTAAACTACACGATGGTGAAATCACTCGTATTTCATCACCCTTTTTTAACTTTGTTGGTATCACTATATTCACCTCTTTAATTGAAAGAATATTTAGATTTAAAAAATATTTTATCATATGAAATAAAGTAGAAGTGGATTATTTTTTGAAATGGAGTTTTCCTGATTTTTCAGCAGACAGACAGAGTCTTTTTTTGATATGATAGGAAAAGTGATTTATTATAAGTAGTATTTAATATCTATAACATTTGAAAGGTGTGCAAGACGTGGAGAAACAACTTGCAGGCTTGCCGGTACACGTTCATTTCGTAACAGAAATCCGTGAAGGGGCGAGGAAGGAAACCGTTGCTTTTGAAGCAAATGGTCAATACTATGTAAAAGGTCAAGGTACATATGTAACATTCCAGGAGCCGAACGAACAAGGCGAAGTGAAAACAATTATTAAAATTCAAGATGAACAAGTTCTCATTATGCGTTCAGGTGCTGTTTCTATGCGTCAGACGCATGTGAAAGGTGAATGGACAACTGGTACGTATACGAGTGAACTTGGTACGTTTGCATTGCAAACAAAGACTGATAACGTTCTTTTTAAATGGTCGGATGAAAAGAAAAAAGGACAACTCTTCTTAACTTACGCATTGCTTCTAAGTGAACAAGAAGCTGGCAGATATACTATTACAATTAATTTGAAGGAGGCAAAATAATGAATTCCTTAGAACAAGTAAAAGGATTGATTAAAGAAGAAATTCAGGCTGCTGTATTAAAGGCAGAATTAGCGACAGAAGAACAGATTCCAAACGTTGTATTAGAATCTCCAAAAGATAAAACAAATGGTGACTTCTCTACAAATATGGCAATGCAACTTGCACGCGTTGCGAAAAAAGCACCTCGTATGATTGCAGAAGAACTAGTTGCAAACTTCGATAAAGCAAAAGCTTCTATTGAAAAAATCGAAATCGCTGGTCCTGGTTTTATTAACTTCTATATGGATAATAGCTACTTAACAGATTTAATTCCAACAATCGTAAACGCTGGTGAAGCTTACGGTGAAACGAATACTGGTAAAGGTGAAAAAGTACAAGTTGAGTTCGTATCTGCTAATCCAACAGGTGACCTTCACTTAGGACATGCACGTGGTGCGGCAGTAGGTGACACTTTATGTAACCTATTAGCAAAAGCAGGCTACGATGTATCTCGTGAGTACTACATTAATGATGCTGGTAACCAAATTCATAACTTAGCTCTTTCTGTTGAAGCTCGTTACATGCAAGCTTTAGGCTTAGATAAAGAAATGCCAGAAGACGGTTACCATGGTGCGGATATCATTGGAATTGGTAAACGTTTAGCAGAAGAATTCGGCGATCGTTATGCGAAAGCTGATGAAAAAGAAAGCTATGAATTCTACCGTGAGTACGGTTTAAAATATGAATTAGCAAAACTTCAAAAAGACTTAGAAAGCTTCCGCGTTAAATTTGATGTATGGTTCTCAGAAACATCACTATACAAAAACGGAAAAATCGATCAAGCTCTTGCTGTATTAAAAGAGCGTGAAGAGATCTTTGAAGAAGACGGCGCAACTTGGTTCCGTTCAATGACTTACGGCGATGACAAAAATCGTGTATTAATTAAAAACGACGGTTCTTACACATACTTAACGCCAGATATCGCGTATCACCGTGATAAATTAGAGCGTGGTTTTGATAAGTTAATCAACATTTGGGGTGCTGACCACCACGGTTACATTCCTCGTATGAAGGCTGCTATTCAAGCACTTGGTTACGATAAAGACACGCTTGAAGTAGAAATCATCCAAATGGTACAACTATACCAAAATGGTGAAAAAATGAAGATGAGTAAGCGTACGGGTAAAGCAGTTACACTTCGTGAGCTTATGGAAGAAGTAGGCGTGGACGCAATGCGTTACTTCTTCGCAATGCGTAGCGGTGATTCTCATTTAGACTTCGATATGGACTTAGCTGTATCAAAATCTAATGAAAACCCAGTATACTATGCACAATATGCTCATGCTCGCGTATGCAGTATCCTTCGTCAAGGCGAAGAATTAGGATTAGCTGTAGATGGAGATGTGAACTATAAACTTGTTACTTCTGAGAAAGAAGTAGAGTTACTGAAAAAACTTGGTGAATTCCCAGCTGTAGTTGCGGATGCAGCACAAAAACGTCTGCCACACCGTATTACAAACTATGCATTTGAATTAGCAGCAACATTACACAGCTTCTACAATGCAGAAAAAGTATTAAACCAAGATAACTTAGAATTAAGTAAAGCTCGTTACGAGTTAATGAAAGCAGTACGCACTACACTTCAAAATGCATTAGCAATCGTAGGAGTATCTGCACCAGAAAAAATGTAATGAAGAAAAGCGGAAGCGGCTCGTTTAGAATAGGAGGGGGATGGAGCTCCTGACAGAGAGGTGTACTTTGCCTCGGAGGAAGGCGCGAAGCCACCGAGTATTCTAGCCGCTGGAACTGGACAATAAAGAAAAGCGGAGCCGACTGTTTAGTCCCGAAGGCTAAGGTTCTTTCCCACAGAAGATGCATTTTATCTTCTCGTGGGGAAGGTTCTTAGACAGAAGGGGCTAGGAGGCAGAGCTGGACATAAAGAAAAGCGGAGCCGATTTTTCGCTTTCAGTAAAAGGCAATCACACAATGTTGTGATTGCCTTTTTGTATGGAGATAATAAAAAAAATTATCAAACAAAAGGGGAATTTGCGTCGTCTTATATAAATGACAGGAGGCTTATGATGGAAGAAAAGATAGAAGAATTAATTGATATATATAAGCAGCAAATATATTCCTTATGCTATAAGTTAGCGAAAACGAAAGAAGATGCGGAAGATATTTTTCAAGAGACGTGGATAAAGATTTTTTCATCAAGGCACCAACTTTTTTATGTGGATAATTATAAAAAGTGGATTACTACAATTTGCGTTCGTACATTTTATGACTTTTACCGCAAGAAGAAAAGATGGAAAGATCGCGTCTTAGATTTATTTCATAAAGAAGATGGTGGAGAAATAGATTTCGCAGATGATGTGAATATATCAGAAGAATTTATTCAAAAAGTGGAAGCGGAAATGATACGGGAAGTTATACAGCTATTGAATGAAAAATATAAAACCGTGCTCGTACTCTACTATTATGAACAATACTCTTATAAAGAAATGAGCGAAATATTAAATATACCGATTGGTACAGTGAAATATCGCCTTAATTATGCGAAGAAGCAAATGCGAGAACATTTGGAGGGGTTCGTTTATGACAGAAGATAAATTTGAACAGAAGGTAAAGAGTAGCTTAGCAGAAGAGATAACTCCAAGCGAAGAGCTAATAAATAACACGAAGCAGGGCGTGCGAAAGGCTCAGAAGTTAGAGAGGAAATGGATGATTTGTATTCACACCATTTGGATTGTTTTGTTAACAATTGTTATAGAACAATTTGTCACACATTTGGATTATAAAATTCCTATGTTGATAGCCATTGTGATTATGATGCATGTATACATTCCGATATATGTTGTAATACAGTCATTTTTAAAGAAGGAGTATAAATTACATGAAAGAGTTCGCTAATCCGTTTGTACTATTTGAAGTAGCTGGAGTGACGATGTTTTTAGCTGTTATAGCACTTTTAATATGTGTTGCATCATGGGTATATACAGATGCTAAAGTACATCAAATGAGTAAAGGATGGAGTGTCTTAGCGGTTATATTTCCATTTTTTATCGGTTTTTTGTTATATATGGTAAGAAGAAGTAAAAAGAAAGTTGAAGGAGAATATAAGATGAACTTTGTTAAAAAACAGAAAGTAACATTAGTTGCGATATTGGCAAGTACAATGTTTGTATTACTTAGTGGTTTTACTTTTGCACAAACGTTAGATGATGCGTGGAGAGCAGGAGATATATATTTAGAAAATGAGAAGCAAGGGAAAACAAGTTACGAGGCAAAATTCTCATCATGGGATATTGCCGGTAAGGATATTGAATTTCAGTATGAAAAGGATACACAAGTGATATTTTCTTATGAGACAGATGCAAAACGAGGAAACTTATGTTTTAGTGTGTATGAAAGACAAGGAGAAGGTATAAAAGAGTTAAAGGAAATTTGTGAATCGAAAAAAGGTACTTTTACAGTTACTTTAAAAGCAAATGAAGAATATGTATTGAATATAAGCGGATTAACAGTAAAAGATGGATTTGTAAAAGTGAATTGGCAAGAGAAATAAAAGGGGCCCTATAAAGGACCTCTTTTTTATTGAATAGTATAAGTAACAGAAAAACTAACAGGACTATAGTAAACGTAAGGTGCATGAAATTGAACATACATATTTCCATCTGTTTTTGCAGTGAAAATTCGGCCGTAACCATCAGAATAACGTCCAATTAGGTTATGATTTGAGTCATAAACACTGTAACTAGGAGTTTTGCTGTTAGGATGAATTGTTAGTTCTTGTCCTTTTTGAAGGAAAATAGGTTCTTGTTCAGAACTACCTCCAGTTTGCAAAGAATAAAATTTTGTAAAGCTTTGTTCTTGAGCGGCAGCAGCGACTTTTGTTTCAGGAATAAACGCAGTAGCTCCAGTAATTCCTGCTAAAGTTAATGCACCTGCTAAAATCATTTTTTTCATAATAGAAAAAGCCTCCTTATTAGTTGTAATCAGTTTTGTTACAATTAATATTGTATACGATAATGGGTAGGATAAAATATGCTTTTATGCATATATATTTTTTCTCAATAAAAGACCACCGATAAAATCAGTGGTCTTTTAAATGATTAAGCAGCTTTCTGTTCAGTTTGAGGAACAGGTTTTTGAAGCGAGTTATAAACTCCTGTTCCGATAACGTCTAATGCCATTCTCATTCGTTCAGGTGAAATGTTTTCTAATACGTTATCTTGAGGTGTATGGTATACCTTCTCAATATGATAGATTAATGGATTCCAACTATCGACACCCATCCAAATGAATAGAGCAGCAGGAATACCTGCTTCAGCAAATGGAACATGATCACTAGAACCGAATTTACCTTGTAGGATGAGGTTATTATTTAGTTGTTTACCTGCTTGCAAGGCAGCGTCTGTTACAAAGTTTGTAGAGCCATCAGGTGTCATAGCATATAAATTCTTTGCTTTATCATAATTTGTTGCAACCATGTCGGCGTTAAAGACACCTAAAATACGGTCGCGTTCTTTTTGGGATAGACTATTCACGTAATAATCCGAACCAAGTAATCCAGTTTCTTCAGAACCAAAGGTAATAAAGCGAATTTCTTTATCAGTTTCTACATTTTGAAAAGCACGAGCTAGTTCTAATACTAATCCAGTTCCAGAAGCATTATCATTTGCGCCAGGTGCTCCGACAACACTATCATAGTGCGAGCTTACAACGACTGCTTTTTCATTACCTGTACTCTTCTTTGGTTTCTTTTTGGCGATAACATTTAGAGATGTTAATTTAGATTCATGTCTCGCTTTTAGGGAAAGAATTGTTGTCCCTTTTTTAGCGATTTCTTCTTTAAATGCATTTCCTTGCGCATAAGCAAGACCAAAGACAGGGATAGATTGCTTTTTCATTAGGCGGGGATTGAAGGTTTGTCCATAATTTCCGCGTCCGCCAATTAAACTGTATAAAAGAACACCTTTTGCACCTTTGCTAACAGCATTTTCAACTTGTTTATTATAGTCGGTAACTGTCGTTCCTCTTTCAAATAAAACAATTTTACCGTTTACTTCATTTGGAATATCTTCTAATTTTGTCCCACCTTGAACAAAGATAAGGGGAGCTGTAACAGCTTCTGTAGAAATTAGTGCATTAGGAGCAGCACCAGCTTGCCAATTACGTTTTGTTGATAGGGGTGATTCAATGAATCCAACGTATTGATCGGGCACCTGAAATGGTTGATATTCTACTTCATAGCCCATTGATTTAAGCTGCATACCAATGTAACGAGAAGCCCATTCTTCGGATTTTGTTCCACCGGGGCGAGGACCAATTGTTTCAGATAAGAAACGAACATGTTCAATCGCGCGGTTTGGATCAATCTGTTTTGTAATAGATGGAGTTTGTGTAACCTCTGACGTGGAATCCGCTTTTGCTTGCCCAATTGGAGCTAAGCTAACAGCAAGTGATACAGCAAGCAAAGAGCTTACTATTTTTTGTTTCAATGATTTTCTCATTTTTTCCTCTCCTATTCTTCTATTCTCTCTGACTGACAAAAGAAGACGGATAATGACTTTATTTTACCTTCACACCTTTTATTTTTCAATATTCTGACATTGAGAAATAAAAAAACGATATATGCATATTTGCATATTTTTGAGGGAGATATGTATGCTATCATTTTAAACGAAGGTTCGCTTTCTACTCTGAAAGCTCCTACATTGCATGAATCTAGTGTACCCAAACTTTAGATTATGTAGAGGAATGGAACCACTGTAGGGTTTCATTTCTCATGTTTGAATCAGTTGATGGTAATTATGTTTCCGCATTTCATAATTATTATCAGTGATATATGTAAGGCATCCATATGAAAATAAGAGGCTGTTCAAAGGTTTTCCGTACTTTTGGGCAGCCTCACCCCGTTAAAAGGACGATACTTTATGTATCGTCCTTTTTGTATAAAAAAACATCCAATCAATTGAGAGATTGATTGGATGTGAAAAAATTATTAATAATTTTTTTTGCGTTTTGTAGCTAAAATACTTAATAATCCAGCTAGTAGAAGAACAATACCTACTGTTTGTGTAGGGTCTTCTTTATGACCTGTATTTGGAAGGTGCTTATCCGTATTTCGATCATCTTGCTGTTTGTTATCTGTTTTATTCGATGTTTCTTCGGAAGTTCCGTTTTCGTGTTTCTCAGGTGTTTCATTATTTTGTTCTTCAGAAGTTCCGTTTTCGTGTTTCTCAGATGTTTCATTGCCTTTGTTATCTTCTTTATTTGGAGGAGTAATTGGCTTGTCATCTCCACCTGAAGAAGATTCAATTTTTTTATTTGAAACTGTAATTTGTAGTGGCTTAGCTTGGGCTTTATCAATTGTAAAGTTTATTGGTGATGCATCTAATTGATAGCCTTTAGGAGCCTTTGTTTCTACTAATTGATAATTACCAGGTTTCAAATCATTTACGATTACTTTTCCGTGTTGATCTGTTTTTAAACCTTTTCGGATGACTTTTCCATCTTGGTCTAAAATATTGAAAATGGCACCTTCAAGTGTTCCGTGGTGATCAATATCAACTTTAGTTAACTCAATTGAACCTGTTGTTAAACTATTTAAGGCTGTAACAGAGGTAACCTGAGATTGTCCTTTCGTAATTGTGAAAGGAATTGGTTTAACGTTTAAATCATAGCCAGTTGGAGCTTTCGTTTCAATGAACTGATAATCTCCCGGACGTAAATCAGAAACTGAAATCTTCCCATCTTTATCAGTAGTTAAATCAGTGCGAACAATTTTACCTTTCGCATCGATGATGTTAAACACTGCATCAGAAAGTTTTGTATCTGGATTTATATCATCCACTTTTATTAATTCTACAGCACCCTCAGTTAAGCTATTTGTAGCAGTAACTTGGAGCTTTTCTTTTTGGCTTTTCTTAATTGTAAACTTAATAGGTGTACTATCTAATTTATAGTGTTCAGGAGCTTTCGTTTCAATAAACTGATAGTCCCCAGGACGTAAATCAGAAACAGAAATTTTTCCATGTACATCTGTTGTAAGTTCAGTGCGAATGTCGTTACCATTCATATCAGTAATTTTAAATATCGCATCTTTAAGAGCAGTACCATCTACATCATCTACTTTAGAAAGTTCCACAGTGCCTTTCGTTAAGCTATTTGTAGCTGTAACGGAGATAGGATCAGCTTGGCTCTTTGTGATTGTGAATGGAATTGGCTCTTTGTTTAAATCATAGTGTTTCGGAGCCGTTGTCTCGATGAATTGATAATCACCAGGACGTAGGTCAGAAACGCTAATTTTACCTTGTTGATTCGTAACAAGATCTTTGCGAATTACAGTGCCATTCATATCCACAATTTTAAATACTGCGCCTTCAAGAGTAGTGCCATCGACGTCATCCACTTTAGAAAGTTCCACGCCGCCTTTTGTTAAACTATTTTTCATAGTAACGGTAGCAATATCTTTTTGGCTTTTTTCAATTGTAAATATAATTGGTTTTTTGTCTAAATCATAGTGTTCAGGAGCCGTTATTTCAACGAATTGATACGTACCAGGACGTAAGTTTTCGATAACGATTTTACCTTCACTGTTTGTTTTTAAATCTGTTTTAAGTACTTTGCCATCTTGATCTAGTAAATTAAATACCGCATCGGCAAGTTTTGTTTGAGTGTTTAAATCATCAACTTTAAGTAATTCGATACTACCTTGTTTTAAGCTATTTGTAGCAGTTAAAGAAATAACTTTCTTCTGTCCTTTTTCAATAGTGAATTTGATTGGTGTTTCATCTAAAACGTAATGCTTAGGAGCTTTCGTTTCGATGAATTGGTAATCACCAGGACGTAGGTCGTTAATTTCGATTATTCCTTGTTCATTTGTAACAAGGTCTTTATGAACTACATCACCGTTCATATTAACAATTTTAAATACTGCATCTTTAAGAACAGTGCCATCAATATCGTCTACTTTAGAAAGTTTAACTGCACCCTTTGTTAAAGCATTTGTAGCAGTGATATGAAGAGTTTCAGTTTGGCTCTTTTTAATTGTAAATACGATAGGTTTTTTATCTAAATCGTAATGTTCAGGAGCAATTGTTTCAACGAATTGATACGTACCAGGACGTAGATTTTCAACAACAATTTTACCTTCAGCATTTGTTTTTAAGCCCTCTTCAACTAGCTCACCGTCTGCATCTAATAAATTAAATACGGCGTTAGAAAGTTTTGTATTTATATCAATATCGTCAATCTTTGTTAGTTCAACGCTACCTTTTTTCAAAGCATTTTTGCCTGTAACATTGATCTCTTTCGTTTGACTTCTTTCAATTGTAAATGGAATCGTTGTTTCATCTAATACATAGTGCTCAGGAGCTTTTGTTTCAATGAACTGATAGTCTCCAGGGCGTAAATCAGAAACAGAAATTTTTCCGTTTTTATCTGTAACAAGATTCGTATGAACTTCCTTACCATTCATATCCACAATCTTAAAGATTGCACCTTCGAGCATCGTACGATCGATGTCATCAATTTTTGTTAATGTTACTGCACCTTTCTTTAAACTGTTAGTAGCGGTAACAGTAATATTCTCTTTTTGACTTTTTTCGATAGTGAACGGAATAGGGTCTTTGCTTAAGGTATAGTCTTTTGGAGCTTTTACTTCAATAAATTGATAGTCTCCAGGACGTAAATCAGAAGCAGTAATTTTACCGTTTTTATCAGTCGTTAAACCTTTTCGAATTACCTTTTTAGTATCATGAGCGTCAACGATTATAAATTCTGCACCTTCAAGAGTAGTGCTATCAACATCATCAACTTTTGTTAAAGTGACGCCACCTGTAAGTAAACTATTTTTTACAGTAACAGGGATAGGAAGATCTTCCTTACTACCTTTTTTAATTGTGAACTTAATAGGTGTTTTGTCTAATTTATAATGTTCGGGGGCTTTTGTTTCGATAAATTGATAATCCCCTGGTGCTAAATCAGGAATAACTAATACTCCGTGATCATCTGTTGTTAAATCTTTCATAATTTCTTTGCCAGTTGCGTCTTGCAATGTGAATACAGCGCCGGCAAGAGCTTTACTACTTTCCACATCATCTTCTTTAATAAGTTTAACTTTTCCTTTCGTTAAACTATTTTTAAATGTAAGTGGAAGGAGTTTTTGTTGTCCTTTTTCGATTGTAAATTCAATTGGTTCTACATTTACATCGTAATAAGTTGGAGCCTTTGTTTCGATAAGTTTATAGTTACCAGGACGTAAGTCATCTACAACTAGCCTTCCTTTACTATTCGTAACAAGGTCCGTACGAACATCTTCATTAGTATCTCTATTAACGATTTTAAATACTGCACCTTCAAGTGTTTCCTTTTCATCTGCAGCATTCACTTTTGTTAACTCAATACCGCCTTTTGTTAAGCTGTTTTTAGCGGTAACAGTAGCCTGAGTTGTTTGACTTTCTGTAATCGTAAATTTAATTGGTTTTGTATTTTTGTCGTAATACTTCGGTGCTGTTACTTCGATAAATTTATAATCGCCAGGGCGTAAGCCAGTAGCGATAGCTTTACCATCCGCACCAGTTTTTACATTTTCGCGAATGACTTTCTTTTCATCATTAGCATCAACAATTTTAAATACAGCACCTTCAAGAGCTGTACCATCGATATCATCAACTTTTGTTAATTCAACATCTCCTGGTTTTAAAGCATTTTCAGCTTTCACAAGTAGAGTTTCTTTCTGACTTCTATCGATTGTAAATTCAATAGGTTCTGCTCGTAAAACGTAATGTTCAGGAGCAGCTATTTCAATAAATTTATACGTACCAGGACGTAGGTTACTAACTTTAACTTTACCGTGTTTATCAGTAGTTAAGTTAGTGTAAGGGGAAACGTCATTATTATTTGTATCGACAAGCTTGAATACTGCACCTTCAAGTGGTTTTTTCTCACCAAACTCATCAACTTTTAATAATTCAACTTCGCCCGTTTTTAAGCTGTTATTTGCCGTAACAGTAGCAAGAGCTTGTTGGCTTTTATCAATTGTAAAATCGATAGGGTTTGTACTTAACGTATAATCCTTAGGAGCTTCTGTTTCGATAAATTTATAAACACCAGGCTCTAGATCTTTAACGGTAACTTTTCCATCTGAACCTGTTTTTATATTTTCACGAATTACTTGTTTCTCGTCATTCGCATCGACAATTTTAAATACAGCACCTTCAAGGGCAGTGCCATCGACATCATCGAATTTCGTTAAAGTGACACCACCTTTAATGAGGTGATTTGTCGCGGTAACAGTAAGTGCTTTCTGTTGGCTTTTTTCAATTGTAAATTTAAGCGGTTTTTTATCTATTTCATAATGTTCAGGTGCTTTCTCTTCAACAAACTGGTACTCTCCAGGAAGTAAATTTTTCGCTTCGATTTGTCCGTTACCATTTGTCGTTAATTTGGTATAACCAGGAATTCTTTTGTTATTTTGGTCCCGTACACTAAATACAGCACCTTCTAAAGTATTACCCTCTTTATCAACTTTTGTTAGGATAGCTGAGCCTCTAATTAAGCTGTTTTGGGCCGTTTTATTGATTACTGTTGTTTGATCTTCCTCGATTGTAAATTCAATAAGTCGATCATCTAATTGATAATGCTCAGGAGCCTTTATTTCTTTTAAATAGTAAGTTCCTGGTTTTAAATTATCTACAGTAATTTGTCCTTTATCATTTGTTGTTAATTTTTCGTGTTCTGAAATTATTTTTTTATCTTTATCAAGTAGTGTGAAAACGGCACCTTGCAGTGTGACGTTTTTATTCAGGTCATCAGACTTTGTTAAAACTACTTTACCGACAAACTTCTTATTTGCAAGTTTATATGTTGTAGTCTCTTGTGTACCAAGTTCAACAATTTTTCCTTGTTTTAAATCCCAGCTAATTACATAGCCTTCAGGAGCCTTTGTTTCTTTTAATAAATATTTATCGCGTTTTAAATTATTAAATTTAGCGATACCGTCTTTGTCTGTTGTAATTTTACGGATAACAGTTTTACCTGTACGATCGTATAAAGTAAATTCTGCCCCAGCTAATAGTGCGTTTTTATTGTCGTTATCTACCTTTATAATTTCAAGGTTTCCACGGCCTTTAGTAGCAGATCCTCCGCCTGAACCAGAAGACATTCTCACTTCAATCGTTTCAGTAGTTTCTGTGTTTTTAACTGTCAACTTATTGCCTGTGATTTTCGCTTTATTACTTACTTTTTCTTTATCGTCTGCATTAATAAGTGAGCGATATTCTAAAATATAAGCTCGATCAATTTTTTTCAAGAAGGCAATTTCGAAATGTTGCTTTCCGGTATTATTGTCTGTTGTTATTTTGAGTTTATAGTCTGTTCCTTCTTTTAATTCGTTTACTGTATCTTTTGTTAAATTTCCATATGGATCAACAGTTGTAGGATATAAGTGGAATGAATCTTCCACAATTACCTGATTTTCGGTTGGGTCATCTGTTACAACGGCATCTGCAATGGTTGATTGGCTTTCGTTAATTGCGATACTCCAATTAATATAGTTGTCGTCTTGCACAGCTTTTTTAGTAACAAAGCTGCCACCTTTATTTACTTGAGTGTCACCTGTAAGGGTGTTTACAATTTTAGAGCCATCTTTTAAATCTGCCTCGTTTTTGTAGGTACCTTGGATAAGTTCACCATCAAGGCTTGTTTTAAAGATAATATAGTAAGGTGAATTAATTGATTGTTTGAAATGAACCTTTAGGGTGTTTTTATTGTTCTCTGTAGGTTCTTCAAGTTCATATTGCTCAGTTGGTACAGCATTACCAGGTTGTGCATTATTAGGATTTCCATTTAAAATCATATCGCGCACTTCAATGGATCCAGGCACTAACTTTTGTTTATCTTGTATGACGTCTATAACATAAGGATCTTTAATCTCAACATTATTATAGTTAAAGCCTATTATCCAAGTAATTTCCTTCGTTTGGGCGTTATAAGAACCGTATTTATAACCATTTGCTTTTGTGAAAGTATCAGGATCAAAATTAGCTTC
The DNA here is from genome assembly GCF_040492675.1 of Bacillus sp. AP50. Classification (NCBI taxonomy): domain Bacteria; kingdom Bacillati; phylum Bacillota; class Bacilli; order Caryophanales; family Bacillaceae; genus Bacillus; species Bacillus sp. AP50. Next base: position 2,634 of record NZ_JBEUTW010000146.1, on the reverse strand, counting down.
AACTTTATTTGATTGTGGATTAGAATCCGTATCTATCCAAGATAGGTTACCTGTATTTTTAAATGAAGTTTTACCACTTTCTAGCTTTGTATAATCAAAGTCTGTCGTATATTTTACAACTAATGTCTTTGTCATATTAGACTGATATGTACCTATAAGAGTAATTTTGAAGCCTTTATCTGTTGCATCTAAAACATAGTCAGTCCCAGCTTGAAGGGTATAATTTCCATCTTTAATTTCTAGTTTCTTATCTTTTAATTGTAATCCACCATGATTAAAGGTATCCGTAATGATCGCGTTGTTTAATGGATAGTTGTTATTATTTACTATAATTGTCCAAGTTGTTGTTTTGTCTTTATAATTTGTTTCAGCTTTATTATTAGATTTAATAATATTTTGCTGCTTGAAGCTAGCTTCATTTTCTTTACTTGAATCATTATCAGCTGTAACTTTATTTTTTACTTTTCCATCTTCTATAACTTTATTAGTTGGCTTGGTTTTATAGGTAATCACATAAGCACTATTAATATCATCATTAAACTGTAAATCGAATCCATTCTTCTTGTTACTTACAGTGTAATTATTAACAGCGTCTCCTGTTACAAGCGTTCCTTGTTCATTATATGAAGCGTTTTTCACAACAATAGAATTTGCATCTAGTTCGTGTGTATCGTCAAAAATATCTTTTAAAATCGCATCTGCTTTTTTGATCTCTCTTTGATCACCATTGTAAGTAATTGTCCACTCAATTGTTTGCGTCTTTGGATCATATTTACTTGTTTTATTTAAGTGTGTACCACGAGAAACCGTTACAGTAGAGCTTGCGTTTTGTTGCTTTTGATTATCACTCGTTATCGTAACGTTATTTCGGAAACTTTTAATATTTTCATCAGTAATTTTTGTGGCATATTCGATTTGATATGCTTTATTGATAGAATCCTTGAAAGCAATCTCCAATTTTGAGCCATCTGATGAAATAATATTGTAATCTGTTGGCTCAGCTTCTGCACCACGCGTTACATTCCCATTAACATCAACTTCTAAATAATAAACTTTAATAGAATCTTTATTTAAGTTTGTACCTTGTGGAATGTTATCTTTAAAAATAGCGTTTTTAAGGGTGTCTTGCGTTTTGTTCATCTCTACTTTCCAATTAATTTCATTTGTATTAATTGGTCTATCAGGTAATCCTTTTTTATTCGTAGCTGTTTGTACATTAGGCTTAAAGTCAACTGTAATAGAAACATCCTTATCTTTAATAGGGAAAGGAATTTCTTGTGTTGTTGTACCTTTAATTTCAGCTTTATTAAATTCTGTCTTTAATTGTAGGTTACCAGCAACATCTGGATGCTCTTCAACATAATCGTTGAATGTCATCGTGACTTTTCCATCTTTTGTAACAGTAAAATTACCAATTTGATGGTTTTCACTATCATATAAAGGACTGTTAATTGTATTGTAAATCTTAAAATGTTTAGGAAGATCAAAAATATAGTAATCTCCATTTTTCACATTCATTGACTTTAAAAATTCCCATGTAAACTCAATATTGGCAGGGGAATCTGTACTTGGACGGTTATCCTCTGTAAATGGTTTTCCGTCTTTATCCGTCAACTTTACACCGGTTAAAATGTTTGTTGTTATTTGCTTTGGACCTGAATTTGTATTCTCAGCAGGGTCGCTTGATAGCTTTTGTTCTGGATTGTCAGTAGCAATTTTAGCTGCTAGGTTTTGTTCCGGATTATCAGTGGCAGTTTTAGCTGCTGGGTTTTGTTCCGGATTATCAGTGGCAGTTTTAGTTGCTGGGTTTTGTTCCGGATTATCAGTAACAGTTTTAGTTGCTGGATCTTGCTCCGGATTGTCAGTAACAGGTTTAGCTACTGGATCTTGCGCTTGTTTATTAGTATCCTGTTTGGTGCCATCTTCTTTAGAGTTTTCTACTTGAACAGGAACTGATATAGGCTGAACCATTGTTCCTAAAGGAAAAGCGATTTGAACTGATTTTTCCCCAGGTTTTAAAGTTGAGTTAAACACGGTATCAACTTTAATTTTTCCTTTAGCGTCTTTCAAATTTTCTACTTGATCATTAAATATTAATTTTAGTTTATTATCTTTAGCTGTTATAAAATATTGACCAATATTTTTTTGATCTGTTACTAAATCCCCTTGCAAATCTTTAGATACTTTTAATGCAAGTGGTATTTGAACTACTGCTGTATCATTTGCGTGTGCAACTTGTTGATCCTTTATTGACCAAGCGTATTCTACTTGAATGGTTGATCCTATCTTTATTAAATTGTTAGGATTTTTTGCTTCGTCAATAATATGATTCGTCGCATCTTTCATTTCAACAGTGTCAAATAAGGAATCTCCTGTTAAGGTTTCCGCTTTTACTTGATTGTATGGAAAACTAGCAAGTTGCGAAAATAGTACGAATACAATTAAACATACATTAAAAAGTTTTTTCATTTTTCCTCCTCTGAACATTCATTTGTCCATTGGGGACTTATTCCACATGAACAAATGGAATATTAAAAGTATTTGTTATAAGCTATTTATTTTTGTTATCCCTCCGTTTCTATACGCGTTCTCAGACAAACAGAATTATGTTCAAAGCAATATTATTTAACGTAA
>NZ_JBEUTW010000145.1:0-3915 GCF_040492675.1 Bacillus sp. AP50 | reverse complement strand
CTATTATCTATTATAATGACATTATTTAAAATTTTCAGTATATTTGTTGATTTTTAGACAAATTTTTAATGACAAATTTCGATTCACATCGCATATATTATAAAGTACGATATTAATAGATTCACAAACCCTCAAGGTGGTGAGCAATACATTGATTCATAAAAAAATATATAATGCTAGAAACTTAAAAACAGCGAAAGGCACTTTAATTATTGAAGGTCCTGTCTCTACACATAACTTAGAAATGTATGAGTTTCATCCAGACTTAATTGCGTTTCGTCCTGCCGAGCAACAATATAAAGCAATTGTCGAAATTTCTAAATTACCAGAAGCTCGTCTCATTATTGCTAGACATGACCAAACAATTGTTGGATATGTTACATACTTGTATCCTGATCCACTTGAACGATGGTCAGAAGGAAAAATGGAAAACTTAATTGAGCTTGGGGCAATTGAAGTAGTCCCAGCCTTCCGCGGGAGTTCTGTCGGAAAGAACTTACTAGAGGTTTCTATGATGGACGATTATATGGAAGATTACATTATATTGACGACTGAATATTATTGGCACTGGGATTTGAAACAAACAGGATTGAATGTGTGGGAATACCGAAAAGTAATGGAGAAGATGATGAATGCTGGCGGGTTACAATGGATGGCTACAGACGATCCTGAAATTTGTTCACATCCTGCCAACTGTTTAATGGTCCGCATCGGTAAACGCGTTGATACGGATTCTATTCAAGCTTTTGATCGTCTACGTTTTCACAATCGTTTTATGTATTAATAAAGGGGGCAACTGGAATGATTGTAGAAGAAATTATGAATCAAAATGTAGTTACATTGCATCCAAACGATACAATCGAAACAGCAATCCGAACGATACGCACGAAAGGCATTCGGCACATTCCAATTGTCGATCAAAATAATCACGTCGTAGGCATTATTTCTGATCGGGATGTAAGAGATGCAAGTCCGTCTATTCTAGATGAACAAGTTTCAATCGATATGCTACAGCAACCGCTCGAACTTATTATGAAACATCCTGTTATGACTTGCCATCCTCTCGATTTCGTTGAGGAAATTGCTACTTTATTTTTTGAAAATAAAATTGGCTGTCTTCCTGTTACAAAGGCTGGGAAGTTAGTTGGAATCATTTCTGAATCTACAGTACTGCACACATTAGTAAAATTAACAGGAGCACATCAACCAAGTTCGCAAATTGAAATTCAAGTAAAAAACGAACCTGGTATTCTTGGAAAAGTCGTTGCTATTTTTAGTGATTTACAAATAAATATCGTGAGCGTTCTCGTCTACCCAGCAAAAGACGAGAATGATAAAGTACTCGTTTTCCGCATTCAAACGATGAATCCTCTAAAAGTGATTGATGCACTTGAAGCAGAAGGTTACCGCGTATTATGGCCAAACATCATGGGGATGCAGGCATGAGTAGCGCGTTTATTTATTCGGATGACTTTCGGGGCTATTCATTTAGCCCTGATCATCCTTTTAACCAACTGCGCGTCACACTTACGTATGATTTATTACAAAAGGGCGGTTTCATCTCTCCCTCTCAAATCATCTCACCACGGATGGCTACAGATGAAGAGATCGCCTACGTTCATACAGAGGAGTACATAAATGCGGTAAAACGTGCTGGAGAAGGAAAGTTAGAAAAATCAATTGCAATGACATATGGACTCGGAACAGAAGATACACCGATGTTCCCAAATATGCACGAAGCAAGCGCATTGCTCGTTGGCGGTACGTTAACAGCTGTCGATGCTGTTCTTTCCGGAAAAGTAAAACACGCACTTAATTTGGGCGGCGGCTTACATCACGGCTTTCGCGGCAAAGCATCTGGCTTTTGTATTTATAACGACAGTTCTATCGCAATGAAATATATTCAAAAGAAATACGGTTTACGCGTCTTATATATTGATACAGATGCTCATCACGGTGATGGCGTACAGTGGTCGTTTTATGATGACCCTAACGTATGCACCATTTCACTGCATGAAACTGGTCGTTATTTATTCCCTGGAACTGGCGCTGTAAACGAACGTGGCCAAGGTAATGGTTATAGTTATTCTTTTAATGTTCCACTCGATGCTTTTACAGAAGATGAATCGTTCTTAGAATCATATCGAACTGTTGTAAAAGAAGTTGCAGCGTACTTTAAACCGGATATTATTTTAACGCAAAATGGTGCTGACGCACATTATTATGACCCACTTACACATCTTTGTGCGACAATGAATATTTACCGCGAAATACCGAAGCTCGCTCGTGAAATTGCTAATGAATATTGCGAAGGTCGCTGGATCGCTGTCGGCGGTGGCGGCTATGACCATTGGCGTGTCGTACCAAGAGCATGGGCACTCATTTGGCTCGAAATGAACAACATCCAAAACATCTCAGGTTATCTCCCTCCAGAATGGATTGAAGCTTGGAAAGGACAAGCAGAAACAGAACTTCCCCTCACATGGGAAGATCCAGACAACATGTATAAACCTATCCCCCGTAAACCAGAAATTGAAGAAAAAAACGCATTAACTGTAGCGAAATCCCTTGAAATTATTCGGAATAATATGACAAAATCTTTATACTAAACGAAAAGGAGGCTCGTTTTTGAATAGCCTCCTTTTATTTAAAGCTTGCTATTATTGTCGTTTTCTGTCGGTAAGTCGATATATTTTAATAATCGCTGATATATTCCGAGTTACGCCGATATATTTTGATAATCGCTGATATATTCCGAGTTGCGCCGATATATTCTAATAATCGCTGATATATTTTCATTTTATAACAGTCTGGCCCAACTTTTATGAGAAAAGGTCGTGATATTATGTGGAAACGACAAATAATCCACACGAAACGTGGTACATTTGAATTCTTTACAAAAGGAGATGGCGAATCGCTTTGTATTACACATCACTATTCACAATTTAATGAAACTGGTGATTACTTTGCAGATGTTTTTACTGCTACGCATCGTGTATTTCTCATTAATTTACGAGATACTGGTCGCTCTGTAACCGCCCAGTCAGAAAACGAATTAAGCATGATTGAAACAATCCACGACTTAGAGGCAATACGAGAAGCATTACAACTTCCAACATGGCATTTCGCCGGTCATTCAACAGGTGGTATGCTTGGACTTTTATATGCGATTACATATCCAAATTCCTTACAATCATTAGTCGTAGCAGGAGCTGCAGCAAGTAACTATACCGAAACACCATTTTGCATTTATCACCCAGCACATCCACAGTTTCATTATATGCAAAAACTCATCGAAAACTTAAAAAGCCCTCACCTTACAAGTGAAGAACGAAAAGAACTATCTACTGAGAGAACAAAATTATCATTGTATAAACCAGAAAACTACAACTCTTATTTTTGTAAACCAATCAATAAAACAATGTCCGTTAGCCGGATGAACGCTTTCGCCAATGAATATCCTTCATTTGATTTAAGAGAGTATTTACCTTTCATCCAAACAAAGACACTTATTATATGCGGAAGATATGATGTGCAGTGTCCAGTTCAATATTCTATCGAGATACATGATGGGATACGTAATTCTATCTTCATTCCATTCGAAAACAGCAACCATTATCCTTTTTTAGAAGAAGCGACCCTGTTTACTTCTACTACTCAAATATTTTATAAATCGTTACGCCAGTACCGTTATTATTAAGGAAAGCTCACAGTCTCTATAAGACTATGAGCTAAATTTTCAGAAGAAATATTTCGTACTATATAAAAATAAAAGATAAAAGGAAAAGAGCACCAAACCTACATCAAACAACACTGACTTTTTATCTCCTTCTTTTAAACCTATCGTAATATTAAAAATGCTTCTAACTATCCAACCTAATACTAAAAATAACCAGCCGAAATGATCATTTGTAT
>NZ_JBEUTW010000144.1:0-4252 GCF_040492675.1 Bacillus sp. AP50 | reverse complement strand
ATACTAGAGAAAGCTTTACATATATTTACATTTTTAATATTTATGATTATTATTAATTTGAATAAATATTCCGAATAAAGGGGATGTTAAAATGTTCAAGAAATTATTAGTGGGAACAGTAGCAACAGGAATTATAATGTCGGGAAAGGATAATGATATTGGTATATTACGGGAGAAGGCGGAATTGTAGGAGCAAAGGGAATGTGCCCATATTGACCATATGACGGATATGGAGATAAATGTTGCCAAGTAGAAGCTGGAGCTACAACAATCCTCATCGGTAAAGGATTCATAATGTAATCACTCCTAAAGTAGTATTCATGTAATAGGGTATGCGCTCACTGAATATAGATGTGCACAATCTAGGCCTATAAACATAATAATTAACGAACAGAAAATATGGTTACTAATCTTATGATATGTCAATATGGGTGTTTTATTTTACTATGTAGATAGAACAAACATGTGTATATCAATTATCGTAGGCGCTGCCGTGATTTGGGTGGCGTTTTGTTTGTTGTTAAGGAAAGATAAGGAGGAGAAGAAATGAGTCTTACACTTCATAATGGAGATTTGAACAAGTTAGCAAGAGATATTACAATTTGATAAAAGGTTATAAAGTCGAATTAGTATAAAAGGAGGTGGTGCTATGCCTAAAATCAACTTCAGTGATAAACAATTACAAGTAATTAGAGCCCCTTTCAATTACACGCTAGAAGTTAATGAAGGCACATAACGCCACGTTCCGGTAAGACAACTGCCGGGCACTTCAGATATGCTCGTTATTTAACTAATTCAAGAGATGAAAACCATTTAGTCGTTGCGTACAATCAAGAACAGGCGCAACGACTTTTTATTGATGGAGACGGAACTGGATTAGCTCATATATTCGGAGATTTAGCGGTTATAAAACATAAAGAGCTCGGATCTCATTTAGAGATACACACGCCGCGAGGCATAAAGAGACTTTTTTATAAAGACGGCGGCAAAAGTAACAGTGTCGGCGCTATAACGGGTATGTCGCTCGGTAGTGTAGTCTTTTGTGAAATCAACTTATTAAACATGGGTATAATCCAAGAGTGCTTCCGTCGTACATTCGCTGCTCAGGACCGTTATCACTTAGCAGACTTAAACCCTCCTGCTCCTAACCATCCTGTTATATCGGAAGTATTCGACGTTCAAAACACACGTTGGACTCATTGGACTCCTAATGATAATCCGATATTATCAGAACAACGTAAGCAGGAAATATATGAGGTTTTCCCTAAGAATCCGTATCTATTGGAACGAGATTGGTATGGTAAACGAGTAATGCCTCAAGGTGTTATCTACAGCATGTTTGATATGGGTAAAAACATCCAACATGTTGTTTTGGGTGATCGATACGAAATGTTCTTTACTGCTGACGGTGGGCAAAGTGATGCTACAAGCTGCAGCTGTTACATTGTATCGAGATTTCAGAATAAATTCAGATTGTTCCGTGTGGCTAACTACTATTAGATACTAAATCTCCATCATCTACGATACGAGCATGCACTGGTGTAGCTCCCATTTTAGGTAAAGCACCCATCCACATAAAATGTGTACTAGCATATCGACCAATTTAGTAGTCCAATCATGCCTAAAAGGTTAGCACCTACGCATACTGTATTTAAATTAATATTAGGGTTGTGTGCTGCTTGATGTAGTACAGTTTTCAACTCTGTCTCAGAAGCTTTTTTTAACCTATTTACAACTGAATTTGGTCCATCATCGTAGGAATCGCCAGCACTACCTGGAATTAAAATTACACCTTCAGCGGTTGGATCGAGTATGCCTGTGGCTTCGATTCTTACGCCATTTACTCCACTTTTAACTAATCTTTTCCCTTCGACAGTTACTAACTCCACTATTACTTCTTCTGGAGAAAGAGCTGATGCAACGTGAAAGACATCATAAGGAGCAAGTGTATCCATTAAATCAAACCTATCAAATAAAACAACTTGAAATTTCATATTTTATACACATCCTATAATTATTTCAGACCGAACAGTTCGGTCTGATGAAAGTGCTATATACAGATTAATGAACAATCCTCCAGTTACAAGGAATATGATAATAGGTATGTATATATAACAGTCAATAGTTGCTTATAACACCTGGATTTTAATATCATAAAAATTCTGTAATATACGGAGAAAAAGTAAATAAAAAGAGAGAGTTCAGAATTTAAAAATCTGAATTTATAGATGTAATTATCCGTAATGTATGGGTCTTATGAGTAGCATCATTATATACATTTTGAATTTCCTTTCAGTGTTATAAATGGGGGGGAGTCTTATATATGGTTCCAATGTAACATACAAGTATCTAAATGGATTTTGTCTTAATACAACACTGTCTATTTAATTATCGCTAAACTTTTCTATTAGTTATACCAACCAACATATGTATAAAATCTTGATTTTTCAGTTTAAATTATTTAACATCTAACCATTAATCTTATTACTATCAAAAAATAACTTGTAGTCTAGCTACAAGTTATTTTTTGATAAGGTTATATGTTTTTAAATGAGGCAGTCCTATTGTTATATTTATAAGATTGAATAGATTTTTTGAACTACTAATCATTTAGCACCATACTGTAATTAAAAGAATGGTGAATTGTCATGAGTTGTCTTCGATGAAATAACCGAATGGAATATATGACATAAAACTTTAACACCCTCTTTTAATTCTTGTTCACTCATATAAGAAAAACTTAATCTCATATGATGATTTTCTAATTCTACAGGATAACAAGCTGAACCAGGCAAAAATGTCACTTTTTTCTTTTGTGCTTCTAAAAGAATAGAATTTGTATCTACCCACTCAGGAAGACTAATCCAAAGATTTAATCCTCCTTCAGGAGTGTACCATGAAACTTCAGAAGGAGCATACTTTGATAATAAATCTAAAACTAGATCTCTTCGTAATTTCAAAGCAGTTCGTAACTTTTTTATATGCTCCATTGATTTCTCTGATTTAATAAACGGTAAAATCATCTTCTGAGTGAGTAAAGGACTACCCAAATCTGCGTTAGCTTTTGCTGCTAACAATCGATTAAATATGGAACCAGAAGCAACTAAAACCCCAATTCTGCAACCAGGTGCAAATGTTTTACTTAAACCTTTTAAATAAATAACATGCCCGGAATCATCTAAGCTTTTTATAGGAATCGGTGGTTTTTTACTATAGTAAATTTCATTCCATGGATCATCTTCTATAATTATGCTATTGCTACTTTGGGCTATATCAAGAATCTGTCTACGCCTTTTGGCAGTTGTGATAACACCTGTTGGATTATGAAAAGTAGGGACTGTATATATAACCTTTGGTTTATATTTATCGCATAAACTCTGAAGAATATCTATCCTCATGCCATCTTTATCAATTGGAACGGTAAGGACTGTAGCACCTCTCCCACGAAAAACATCGATTGCTCCTGGATAAGTAGGAGCCTCCATAATAACCACATCATCAGGCCCGATAAATGTTCGAGCAATTAGACCGATTCCTTGCTGAGAGCATTTTGTAACTAATATATTATCTGGATCCGTAGTAATATCAGTTCTTTTTAAATATGCAGCCATTGCATGTCTTAGTTCAAGATCTCCTTGAACTTCTGCATACTGGGATAAGATCCTTGGATTATGAACAAATATTTTTTGAACTTCTTGTTCTAAAAAGCGGTTAGGAAATAACCTGGGATCAATCATTGAAGATGATAATTGAATCATTTCTGGAACTTGATGAAAACGAGAAAATTGAGATCTAGGTAAGTAATCCTGAATTGAGAGCTGCCAATTATAAGGTGAAACTTTTGGTTGTCGATTAACAACTTCTTTTCTTTCGGGATTAACAAAAGACCCTTTCCCTTGAATAGAAGTAACGAAGCCATCTTCCTCGAGTTTCTTATATGCTTTTGCTACTGTTACTAGACTCACCTTCAATTGTTTTGTAAGTGTGCGTATAGAAGGTAATTGTGTTCCTTCTTGTAGAAAACCAGAACGTATATGATCCACAATAGATAGATATATTTGGCTGGAAAGTGAAATTTCACTATTGCGTTGAATTTCAAAATGCATATTAAATCTCCTTTCAGTGTTATAGAAGGCGGTTGCGTGTTATATAGGGTTTCGATATAACATACAAGTAGTTCAAGGGATTTTCAAAATAAAATTTAAAATGCGAAAGGAGGTAATAGCTCTATTAATAAGTATTAGGTTAAACG
>NZ_JBEUTW010000143.1:0-8473 GCF_040492675.1 Bacillus sp. AP50 | reverse complement strand
GTGGTGGAGTATATGCTTATACTGTTTATTCTAACGTTTCTAATACATTAGATGCTGTTCATAAACCATTAGATCGTGAGAAATCTGAAAAACGAGAAAAGAAGGTAGATATTTCAGATCAAAAACCAATATCTATTTTAATGATGGGGGTAGACCAACGTGGTGAAGACCAAGGAAGGTCGGATTCATTAATGCTATTTACATTAAATCCTACGACGAAATCTATGAAAATTGTTAGTATTCCACGTGATTCTTATACAGAAATCGTTGGAAAAGGTACAAAAGATAAAATTAATCATGCTTATGCTTTTGGCGGAATTGATATGGCTGTAAAAACAGTAGAGAATTTTCTTAATGTACCAGTTGATCATTATATTGAAGTAAATATGGATGGATTTAAAGATATTGTAGATGCTGTTGGTGGTGTAGATGTAAATAATGATTTAGATTTCACATATGAAGGAATTCATTTTGAAAAAGGAAACATTCATTTAGATGGTAGAAAGGCATTACATTATTCTAGGATGAGAAAGCTTGACCCACGTGGTGATTTCGGACGTCAAATGCGCCAACGTCAAGTAATTCAAGGAGTAATTAAACAGGGTGCTACAGTTTCTTCTCTAGCAAGTTACGGGGATGTATTAAAAGCAATTGAGAAAAACGTTAAAACAAGTTTAACGCAAGACCAAATGTTTGATATTCAAAAGAATTATAAAGATTGCATGCAGAATAGTGAAGAAATCCAAATTCCAGGTGATGGCCACAAAGCTGCTGATGGTATTTGGTACTACTATGTTCCAGATGCAGCGAAACAAGATTTAACGAATAAGTTAAGAGCGCATCTTGAATTGACTAAGTAATATGTAATAACCCAACTCCTTTGGAAGGAGTTGGGTTTATTTTTGCATGGATTTATATTAGTATTATATATTGTGAGATTAATAGATGAGGTGAATCGATGAATAAGAAAGCAGTACTTGTCCTTGTTATTTTTGTATTGTTTGTAGCTTCGATTGTGAGCGGTAAATTGTACTGGAATAAGAAGATTGCAAATGCAACAGGACAAACGAGTGAAGTAACGAAAACAAAAGCTGAAGTAAAAGATAGCGGAGCAAAGAAAGAAGAGAAAAAAGAGGAGAAAAAACAAGATGCAAAGTCATCTTTTAATGAGGCATACGCGAAGAACTTGCCAGATGCAGTGAAAGAGAAGTTAAAGAAAGCTGCTGAGGATAAAAAGGCAGTAAATCTTGTTATTGTTGGTGATGAAGCTTCTTCATCTGAAAAAGGTGCTTGGGCAGCTAAGCTAACGGCTAATTTAGAAACTGCTTATGGTAAAGGTTTATGGAATGTGACTGTAAAGGAATATAAGGGTGAAAGCACAGAAGAGTTAATTACGAATAAACGTGATAAAGAGATTGCAAAAGATAATCCAGATGTGATCTTATTTGAGCCACCATTTATTACTGATAACGGTAAAACTGGTAATGGGAACTCTGTTGTGAATACACAGAAGTTCGTTCAAGCACTTTCTACTAGTGCAAAAGGTGCTACGATTATGATTCAACCATCAAATCCAGTTTATGGTGCGAAAAATTATCCGAAATCGATTGAAGCATTAAAACAATTTGCGACGCAAAATAATTATACATATATTGATCATTGGGGAGCATGGCCGGATGCTTCAACGAAAGCAATTTTACCATACCTACAAGAAGAATTCGGTTTCCCAAGTGCAAAAGGACATGATGTTTGGGCGAAACATGTAACTGATTATTTTGTAGCTAAGTAATAAAGGAGAGATAAAAGGTGTACGAGTTCCCGTATACCTTTTCCTTTTATAATTAAGATATCTGAAAATAGTAGGAGGAAAACAATGAATTCAATTTTAATCTGTGGCGGAGCTGGCTACATCGGTTCTCACGCTGTGAAAAAATTAGTAGACGAAGGTTTATCTGTAGTAGTAGTAGATAACTTACAAACTGGTCATGAAGATGCAATTACGGAAGGCGCGAAGTTTTATAATGGTGACCTTCGTGATAAAGCATTTTTAAGGGATGTTTTTAAACAAGAAAATATTGAGGCAGTTATGCACTTTGCAGCTGATTCTTTAGTTGGAGTTAGTATGGAAAAGCCTCTTCAATATTATAATAACAATGTGTATGGTGCACTTTGTTTATTAGAGGTAATGGATGAGTTTAAGGTAGATAAGTTTATTTTCTCTTCTACTGCGGCAACGTACGGTGAGGTAGATGTTGATCTTATTACTGAGGAGACGACGACAAATCCAACGAATACGTATGGAGAAACGAAGTTAGCAATCGAGAAGATGCTTCATTGGTATAGCCAAGCTTCTAATTTACGTTATAAGATTTTCAGATACTTTAACGTGGCTGGTGCAACTCCAAATGGTATTATTGGGGAAGATCATCGTCCAGAGACTCATTTAATTCCTCTTGTGCTGCAAGTGGCTTTAGGTCAACGTGAGAAGATTATGATGTTTGGTGATGATTATAATACGCCAGACGGTACTTGTATCCGTGATTATATTCATGTTGAGGATTTAGTAGCGGCTCATTTCTTAGGACTTAAAGACTTGCAGAATGGCGGAGAGAGTGATTTCTATAACTTAGGAAATGGTAATGGTTTCAGTGTAAAAGAAATCGTTGATGCAGTTCGTGAGGTTACAAATCATGAAATTCCTGCTGAGGTAGCACCGCGCCGTGCGGGCGATCCAGCACGTTTAGTTGCTTCTTCTAAGAAAGCGAAAGAGAAGCTAGGATGGGATCCTAAGTATGTAAATGTGAAAACAATTATTGAGCATGCTTGGAATTGGCATCAAAAGCAACCGAATGGATATGCTAAATAAATATAATAAGTGAAAGAGAGGGTATCGTCGACAAAATATGTTCGACAATACCCTCTCTTTTTTTATAGGATTTTTGCTATACTAAACTGTACTATAATACATGATGGAAGGAGGAGAATGATGAAAATACTTGTGGTTGATGATGAATCGAGTATTCGTAATTTGATTCGGATGCAGTTGGAGATGGAAGGTTATGAAGTATTGGCAGCGGCTGATGGGAGAGAAGCTTTAGAGCGATGGAATGAAGGGCCGGATGTATTGATTTTGGATGTTATGCTTCCGGATACGGATGGGTATGAGTTGCTTCGTTTGTTCCGTGAGAGGGATAGGGATATTCCGGTGCTTATGTTAACGGCAAAGAGTCAGATGAATGATAAGTTGCTTGGCTTGCAGCTTGGTGCTGATGATTATGTGACGAAGCCGTTTAATTATGCGGAGCTTATTCTTCGGGTTAAGAATATGGCGCGGCGTGTAAAGAAGACGGAGGCGGCTGTAAGTCATGAAGTAATTGAGGCTGGAGAGATAGTGATTTGTCCTAAGGAAAGAAAGGTACATGTGAGTGGACAAGAGATTCAGTTAACGTACCGAGAGTTTAATTTATGTCAGTTATTTGTTTCAAATCCGCAGCGTGTGTTTATGAGGGATGAGTTGCTTGAGAAAGTATGGGGATTTGAGTATATCGGAAATACGAGAGCAGTTGATATTATGGTGCAGAGACTTCGCAAGAAGCTTGGGACGAGCGGAGAATATATTAAGACAATTTATGGCGTTGGCTATAAACTGGATTGTTAAGTGGTGATGGTATGTCTTTAAAGCGAAATATGGTGTTTGGAATAGTTGGGCTGTTAATTCCGATTTTTGTTCTTTTATATGCAGTTGTTTATATTACGTTAGAAAAGAATATGTATCATAACGCAGCAGATTCTTTAGAAAAGTTAAGTGTAGAAGCACAAATTTATACGATGAATTATTTAGAGAAGGAAGCAGAAGTGGATACGCTTGGTCCGAATTCACTTTTAATTGCGTCGTATTTAGCGAAGCGTATGGATGTCCGTGTGCAGATGATCGGGAAGAATGGCGATGTTGTTGCAGATACACAGAAAGGAGCATTGCTTCACCGTAACATCGACATTGAGAGTTCTTTGAAGGGAAAGAAGTCTTATGTTTTTGAAGAGGCGGATCCCGCTCCCATTCTTTTGTTTTCAAGCCCAGTATATTATGGAAACGATGTCATTGGAAGTATTCGTTTTATAAATGAGTTAACAGGTGAGAAGGAAGTTTTAACAAATGTGAGCTGGACGTTCTTAATGACGTCTCTTTGTTTAGTAGCTACCGGTATTTTCTTTGCGATTCGTTTGGCGAAGTCTCTTCATAAACCAATTGATCAGTTGAGACAAATGGCACAGAGGCTCGCGAATGGTGATTATAAGAGTAAGATTGAGTTAAATGAGTACGTAGAAATCGCTCAGCTTTCAGCATCTTTTAACGCGATGGCCGATGGAATTGAGCTGCATATTAAGCAATTGCAGGAGGAGAAGGAGAAGCAGAAAGATTTCCTAGACCGCATTACGCATGAGCTAAAAACACCGCTAACGGCAATTATCGGTTATGTTGATTTAATTCCGAAGTTACAATCGAAAGAAGATGTACAGGAAAGTCTTCGTTATGTGGCTGTGGAAAGTGAGCGTTTATTATCACTTGTAGAGGAACTGCTTAAGTCCTCGAAATATGGGACGAGTACGTTTGAAGTGTCTCCTACAGTTGTGAACATAAAGGAATTGGCAGAAGAAGCAGTTTCAATTGTGAAACCGCGCCTAAATCAATTTGAAATTGAAGTGATAAATGAGTTAACGGATGTACATGTTGTTGCGGATTTTGATAAGACGAAGCAAATTTTCTTAAATGTGCTTGATAATGCAATTAAGTATAGTGATGCTTCGCACATTCGTATGAATGTAATTGTAAATGAGCATGAGGCGAAGGTTTTTGTTCATGATGATGGAATCGGTATAGATGAAGGGGTGCTTGCAGAGTGGAATGAGTCTCCGAAAGGAAAGACACTGCCTTCTAGTTACGGGAATGGTTATGGTTTGTATATTTGTCAGGAGATTATGAATAAGCAGGGCGGAAGCATGCGGATTGAGAGTAGTGAAGAAATAGGTACTACAATATTCATTACATTTTTGCTTCCGAGAAGGATGGAAGACATAAAAAACTTGAAAGCGGTTAAATGATACATTTATGAAACAATTATGCGGTATTTTCGAAACAACGTTTTTTTATCTTGGAGGTAGGCAGAAATGAAAAGGCTATCATTTCAAATTCTTATGTTTGTCATTTGTATGATTGTTTCTCTTGTTTTGTTTTATGTTATGGAGAAGCAAATCTATAATCGAATTAACATTGTAAATGATAAACAAGCCGTTTTACAAAGGGTGAATGAATCTCTTCCAATTGAAGTGAAAGTAAGACATGAAAAGTGGGGAGAAATCGTTGTAACGGATGAAGTTCGTTTGCATACGATTGTTTCATTCTTTGACCGAATTCGAATAGAGCCGGGGGACGTTAAGAGCCAAGAACAAGTATTTACTGGAGAAGTAACGTACTTGAATGGACATAAACGTACTTTTGCAGTAGGTGACTTGTTCCAGTATGGGGAAAATGTATACGGAAAGAATGGCATGGATCCGATGATTTCAGCACTTCAAACGTATTTATTAAGCCTGTATTACACGCCAGAGCGTATTAGTGATTTCTTTGCTTCAGCAAAGGATGTCGTAGTACGTCAAGGTGATGTGGTACGTACTATCAATCTTACGCACATGCTTGATTCTATTCGGTCCGCAAAGCAAATTACAGATTACGGAGAAATTCAGAAGTTATTACAATCGCAGAATGAACCGATTGCTTATATTACAGCTTATAAAACAGGTAAGCGTGTAAAGAATGATCGTGAAGATATTCTTACGATTTCTGTGTATCCATCGTACTTTGTTGTGCAATATCTCGGTGATAATAACGGGAATGTCATGTATATGAAAGGCTCTCTAGCAGAGTTATTCGTAAAGGAGAATGCGTCATGAGAAAGATAGCCTTTTTCTTCTTTTTGCTAGTAATTGGAGGAGCGATGTCTAGTTGCTCTCGAGATACAACCTCTATTAAATATAGTAAAAATGGTCTCCCTATTTTGGATGATCGTCATATTGTTGCGTATGTAGCGGCTCGTGAGGAAGTTGGTGAAGCGTTACTTTCATCATTTTGTAAACCACGTGGATGTACGTATGAATTTATTCGTCTTTCAACAGAAGAACTTCTTCGTAGAGTGGAAGAAGAAGCTGGAAATCCGAAGGCGGATATTATTATTGGCGGTACAGTAGATGCGCATCAAATGATGAAGCAAAAAAATCTTTCTATTCCTGTGATAAGCCAACACGCAAATCGTATTTCAAAAACTGTTAAAGATAAAGATGGTTATTGGTATGGTTATGAAGTGGAGAAGCTGGCAATTGCGATTAATAAAGAGCGGTGGAACGAGGAAATAGCGCCGCTCGGTCTCTCGTATCCGTTAAGATGGAAAGATTTATTGAATCCAGTATATAAAGGAAAGATTGTCATGCCCGATCCAAATGTTTCAGGTACAGCATATACGTTTTTCCAATCACTGATTGATACGTTAGGTGAAGAGGAAGCGAAGGGATATGTGAAGAATCTGGCAGAACAAGTTGGAGAAGTAACAGTGAATGGTTACATCCCAGCAGAACTTGTTGCGAGCGGTGAATATATGATAGGCATCAACTTTATGGGAGATCAGAGAATGCTTCAAAAACAAGGCTTTCCGATTTTAAGTAACGAACCTGAGCAAACAGGGTTATCTGTTAATGCGATTTCGAAACTAAAACGTGCACCGAGTGGTATTATTGCGGATTTATTTATTGATTATTGTTTATCAGAAGAAGCGGGGCATATTTTAGAAAAAGTGTCGTTTGGCGTACCAACGATGTTTGCGAAGAATGAGAAAGAAATAGAAGGACAGCCGGTTAGAAGGACGAACCAAAATATATCAAATAGCGGAATAATCGAGATATGGAATAGACAGCGTCTCTCTCTGAAGTGAGAAAAGGAGACGGAAATATATGTTTAAATGGCTCAAGCCAGCACCTGCAATTGAAAGATTGCCAGCGGATATGATCGACCGTGTATATCGATTACTACGTATTCGTGTGTTAATCGGGATTTCAGTTGGATATGCTGCTTATTATTTAGTTCGTAGTAACTTTAATTTATCTACTACGTATTTAGTAGACGAGTTCGGATTTAGCACTACACAAATCGGATTATTAGGTGCAGTAATGGCTGTTGTTTACGGACTTAGTAAATTCTTTATGGGTAATTTATCGGATAAGGCATTTGCTCAACGATTTATTGCAGTAGGTTTATTTTTATCTGGGCTTGTTAATATTTGTTTCGGTTATGCATCTTCCTTTGGGATGATTTTAACATTACTTGTTCTAAATGGTATTGTACAAGGTATGGGAGCACCACCTTGTAGTATTGTTATGACGAAATGGTTCTCGAAGAAAGAACGGGGGACGAAAACAGGTCTTTGGAATATTTCACATAACGTTGGTGGATTACTTGTTCCACCATTCATTGGAATTGGTGTAGGTATCTTCGGTGAAAGTCATTGGCAAGGTGGCGTATTTATTTTCCCAGCGATTATCGCAATGGTAATTTCAGTTCTTGTTTGGATTAATGCGAAAGATACGCCAGAATCTGAAGGTCTTCCTCCAATTGATGAGTATCGTAATGACTATGAAAATCTTGAAAAAGCAGATAATGCTAACAAGATGTCTCCAAAAGAAATTTTAATGAAATATGTAGTAAAAAATAAATTTGTTTGGTTCTTATGTATTGCAAATGCATTTGTTTATTTAATTCGTTTCGGTGTTATTAACTGGGTACCGATTTACTTAACTACAGTTAAAGGTTTTACGAAAACAGAAGCACATGCAGCATATTCAATATTTGAAGCAGCAGCGATTCCAAGTTCTTTAATTGTCGGTTTTTTAAGTGATAAATTATTCAAAGGAAAACGTATGCCATTATGTGTTATGAGTATGGCTGGAGTTGTTGTTGGTACAATTGTATATTGGCAAGCAACTAGTATACTTGTTGTAAGTATTGCAGTTTCTGTAATTGGCTGTTTAATTTATGTACCACAGTTCTTAATCGGTTTAAGTGCAATGGAATTAGTACCGAAGTTTGCAGTAGGTACAACAGTTGGTATGTGTGGTCTGTTCGGTTATGTTGGAGGTAGTTTCGTAGCGAACGCAGCAATTGGTATTATTGTTGATCGTTCTGGCTGGGATGGTTGCTTCATGTTACTGTTAGCAGGCGGTATTTTATCAACAATATTCTTACTGATTGTTCAAATGGGACATGAGAGAAAAGCTTCTAAAATAGCATAATATTTTATTTGAAAAAGCTATCCAATTTTTATATTGGATAGCTTTTATATTTTTATTTAGGAAAAATAAATAGTATGTAAAATTGCAGTTTAATATGTAAATGATTTTTATTACTTAATATAATTTTTTTAGATTCCAT